>NZ_MEGA01000011.1:40845-60236 GCF_001725695.1 Microbacterium sp. SCN 71-21 | reverse complement strand
CGCCGCTACCGGATGAGCTGGGAGGCGGCTGCCCGTGAGTTGCGCTATCTCTGGCTGCGCGGCCTGGCCGGAAAGCAGGGCGCGATGATCGTGACCGCCCATACTCTAGACGACCAGGCCGAGACTTTTTTGCTTCGCCTGGTCCAGGGCACGACTCTGACCGGTCTGGCCGGTATCCACCCGCGCGCCCCCGGTCTGGCTCGGCCCCTCTTGAAATGGACCCGGTGTCAATTGCAGGACGAACTGCGAGCGCGCGGCCTGGAGTGGTTCGAGGACCCGGGCAATCAGGACCCGCGCTTTCCGCGAGTGCGGTTGCGTCACGAAGTCCTGCCTCTCTTGGAAGGGCTGAACAGCGGGGTCAGGGCTCACCTGGCCCAGTTGGCGGAGGATGCTCTGGAGTTGCGCGGCCTGCTCCGCCAACGAACGGCCGTCGAGCGACACGATCTCGAAGCCGTGCGCGCCCGTGCGCCGCAGGACGTCGTTGCGACCGCCGGCATAGAGATCGACTTCGGTCTGCAGCCGGTTCCGGTACACGATGAACGCACTGCGGGACTGGAGCAGCCCGTCGCTGCGCTCGCGGACCGACACGTTCGAGATGAGGTGGCGCGTGCGCGACGGCGGGTCCTCCGCCCAGGCCATGCCCGAGTCGTATCGGCGGATGCGCCACGCGAGCGAGTCCTTGGTCTCGTCGTAGAACGCCGCTTCGCCGGGCGCCGAGACGGCGAGGGCCTGCTGCCGGCGCAGGCGATTCGTGCGCGTCGGGGCCCAGTAGTGCAGGTCTTCCGCGAGCATCTCCAGCCAGTCCGCGAAGCGACCGTCATCGAGGAACTCCGCCTCGAGGAAGTAGAACTGGTTGACCTCGAAATGCGTGTCAGCGTCTGCCAGGCGCATCCCGTCGATCTCATCGTCCAGGATTCCAGCGCCGACCGACGTCGCCCCGTTCAGGGTCGCCGGGTTCAGGTGGCTGTCGGACATGGTCTCATCTCACTTCGTCTGCGGAACCGCTTCAACCGGCCGTGCCGGTCGCCGGAACACGGTCATCTGCGTGCCTTGAGGAGGGAGCGAAGGGGCACCGACGGATCGGAGAGCTCGCCGCGACTGACCGGGATGCGCTGATCGATCAGGCGACGTGCGGCGCGCACCGTCATGGCGTCGTCGATCGCAGCCGCTCCCGCGAGCAGCCCTTCATCGAGAAGGAACACGGCAGGATGATCGCCGCCTTCTCTCACGACCACGTCGCCGGGACCGGAGAGCCGGCCGACGGCCTCGAGGTGGATGCCGTGGCGATCGGTCCAGAACCATGGCGCGCCCCGCGACGGCGGCTCTAGCCCGAGCATCCCGTAGGCGGCATGCTGACCGCTCAGCTGGGCTGCCTCCCAGTGTTCCTCGCGGCGCAGCAGCGCACCGTCCTCGCCGCGAAGGCGTATGACGTCGCCGGCGGCGAAGACGTCCGGCGCGCTTGTGCGGTAGTCCGCCGAGACGAGCAAGCCTCCGTCGACCTCGATACCCGCGGACTCGGCCAGCTCGACGTTCGGGATGATGCCTATGCCGACGACGACCAGGTCGGCGGCGCATCGCGTGCCGTCGTCGAGGACGACCTCGAGTCCGTCCGGCACGGGTTCGATCGCAGATGCGACTCCCACCCGCACGTCGATGCCGCGCTCCGCGTGCATCCCGTGGAGATGGGTTGCAAGCAGCTCGCCGACAGCGGGTGTGAGCGGCACATCGACCGGATCGATCAGCGTGACGTCGGCGCCCACCGCAAGAGCCGACGAGGCGAGCTCCGCGCCGATGAGACCGGCTCCGATGATCACGACGCGGCAGCCGTGCGTGACACGCGCGCGCAATGCCGACGCATCGGCGAACGTGCGCAGAACATGCACGCCGGGAAGATCGGCTCCGGGGATGGGCAAGGTGCGGGCGCGCCCGCCGGTGGCGATCAGGATGGTGTCCGCCGCGATCACTTCGCCGTCGTGAAGCGTGACGGCGAGTGCCGCCGGGTCGATCGCCGCGGCTCCGGAGCCGAACTTCGTCTGGATGCGCTTCTCCGCCAGCTTCTGCGCGCTGGCGAACGCGAGCTTGTCGAGGCTGAAGTCAGGGGCGAAGAGCTCCTTGCTCAGCGGTGGCCGATCGTATGGCGCAGGCTCGCCATCCACGATCACGATGTCGCCCTCATGGCCAAGAGATCTGAGCTGCTCGGCGGCGCTGTAGCCGGCCAGCCCGGCACCGATGATCACGACGCGACCGGCGTCGCGCGGCGTACCTGTGGTCATGCGAGCCTCGCGGGATTGGGCACGACGCGCAGCTGCGATCCATCGATGATTACCCGGTGGCACGCGACGTCCTCGGTCGCGGGCATAGACATCACGGCGCCGTCCTTGAGACAGAACTTGCCCGCGTGGAGAGGGCATTCGACGACGCCGTTCTCGAGCCATCCCTCCGACAGGGAGGCCTTCTCGTGTGAGCACGTGTCGTCGAGGGCGAAGAACTCGCCGTCGTCGTTGAACACGGCGATGTCGTCGACGGTGCCGGTCACGGCAGCGTCGATCTTGATCCCCTCCCCCTCAGGGACGTCATCGATGTCGGCGACGACGATTCCCTCAGCCATCAGTAGCCTCCTCGTGCCACGCCGGCGTGTTCATGAGCTCCGCCCATCGCGCGTAGAACCGCCTTCCCGCGGCATCGCTGTACAGTGCGCTCGTCGAGCCCGGATGCACACCGTCGTCCTGTTCGGTGCCGATGCCCATCTGATAGTTCAAGGGCAGGGTGTTCGTTCGCCAACCATGGGAGATCGCCTGGATCTCGCTCCAGTTCTCGCCGTCGTCCTGCTCGAAGATCCCCGAGGGGCCGAAGGTGCGGAGGTTGTAGAGGCGCTGCGCCGTGCGGACCTCCTCTGGCATTGACTTGTCGAGCACGGTCCACGCCCAGACCTCCATCTCGTCGGGCCCCTTCGGGTGCCAGACGCGGATGCTGCCGTTGACGGGAAGGTATGCGAAGTTGGGGAAGACCGTCGCGTGCCCCGTGGTGAGAGGCCCTTCCACCCGGGCCGAACCCAGTCGCTCCCGCAGTGCCGCGTAGTCGTAGTACTCGTGGACGGGCTGTGCGTCGAAGCGGCTCTTGGGGTGGGTCGGGAAGCCCGTGCCGTTGCCACGGTTGTCGGAGTACTGGCGGCCGGGAGTGTTCACGATGTCAGCCTTCGGTCCCTTGCCAGTGGGCGAGAGGACCATGAGCGCCGAGGCATGGGACATGTTGACGTGGTACCAGTCGGTTCCGAACTGCTCGGCGGCGAGCTTCCAGTTCCCCTTCAGCACCCACTTCGTGATGCCGCCGACGATCGTGGTGCCTTCCGAGTCACGATCGAGGAAAGCCTCCATGTACCACTTCATGTCTCCGAGCTGGTTGAGCAGCGGCGGCGCGCTCGGGTTCCAGGTCGCGAAGATCAAGTCCAGCACCGTGTCCAGCTGAGCGACCTCGAGAAGTCCCCAGTCCTCGCGATCCCACGTCTCGGCTTGATAGCCCCCTTCGTTCGGCACGCTGATGAGCTTGCCCTCGAGGTCGTATGACCACCCGTGGTAGGTGCAGGTGAAGGCACGTGTCGTGCCATAGTCCGCGCGGAGCACGCGGGCCCCGCGATGACGGCACGAGTTGAGGAACGCTCGGATGCGGCCGCTCTTGTCCTTCGTGACGATGACGGGGTCCTCGCCCATGAAGGTCGTGAAGAAGTCGCCCGCCTTCTGCAGCTGCTCGACGTGTCCGAGGAACAGCCAGCTCGTCGCGAAGACGCGTGCCTGCTCCTGCGCATACAGTCGCCGATCGGTGAAGACGGAACGATCGATGAGCCCGTTGTCGCTGTCGACGAGACCGGAGACATCGATGTTCGGTGCAAATCCGGACGGGCGACGGATCTCGCCGGTCGGGAACATCGGGCGTTCGCCCTCGTGGGTGCTGGGCAACTGCGTGATGGTCATGGTCTGCTCACTTGCCTTGGGACGTCGAGACGTGCGCTGTCGAACTCAGCGAAACTGGGCGGAACCCTTCGGCGGTGGCCTCCCATGTCGAGCCCGGGGTCAGAGGGACAGCCGCGGCCACTGCGCCAGCGAGCACCACGTCCCCCGCACGGAATCGGTCGCCGTACTCGCCGATGGCGGACGCGAGCCAGTGCAGCGAAGTCAGGGGGTCGCCGAGCACCGCCGAGCCGGGACCGCTCGCGACGTCCTGTCCGTCCTGCACGAGCGTGATCACCGTGGACGGCAGCGCTGCGATCGTCGCCTCGCTCGCCGGCTCGAAGTCGCCATAGACGATCCTCGCGCTCGACGCGTTGTCTGCGACTGTGTCCACGAGCGTGATCCTCCAATCGGCCACTCGCGAGTCGATGATCTCGATCGCGACGGCGACGCCGCCTAGGCCCGCCGTGAGCTCGTCGAGCGTCGGAGTCGCAGGGAGATCGCTGGCGAAGCGAAAGGCGAACTCCGCCTCAAGGCGCGGGGCGATCAGGTCTTCGACGTCGATGGAGCCGCCGTTGGGAATCACCATCCGGTCGGTGATCACGCCGAAGTCGGGCTGGTCGACGCCCAGCTGTCGCTGCATTGCGAGCGATGTGAGCCCGACCTTGTGACCCACGAGCACTTCACCCCTCTGTGCACGACGGTGGATGTTCAGCCGTTGGACTCGGTACGCCTCGTCCAGACTCAGCCCCGCCTGCAGGCTCGACGGCGGCGGCACGGCGGACCGTGTCGCCTCGGCATCGCGGAGCGCATCCGCGAGAGCGATCAGCTCCGCGGGGACGACATCGAGATCGGTGGTCATGGCACCATCGTCAGCTATCGCGCCGGGCGGATCGAGTCTGCGTGCCGCGCTCCGGAACACCGGGTGCAGTCCGCCCACCTCGGCCGGGCAGGATCGTAACGGACTAGAGGAGGAAGCAGTGCGCGCTGCCGTCGCCGTCTCGCAGGACCCGAACGATCCGCTCGCCGGGCTGGAACTGACTACTCGTCCTGACCCGCAGGCGAGACCGGGTTGGACACGAGTGAGAGTGAGGGCGGCCTCGCTCAATCCGCACGACACGTGGACTCTCCGTGGAATCGGGCACCCTCCGGAGAGGATCCCTATCATTCTCGGCTGCGACGCAGCTGGGGTCACCGACGATGGGCGAGAGGTCGTCGTCTATCCGGTGATGGGCGACGCGGCGCGAGGAGGTGGGGACTCCACGCTCGATCCGCAGCGCTCATTGCTCTCGGAGACCATTGACGGCACGCTCGCGGACTATATCCTGCTTCCGGAGTCGATGATCGTGGCCAAGCCCGCCTCGCTCTTCTTCACGGAAGCGGCGTGCCTCGGAGTCGCATGGGGTACTGCCTACCGGATGCTCTTCACCCGCGCCGCTGTCAAGGCCGGCGACCGAGTGCTCGTTCAGGGAGCGAGCGGCGGAGTGGCAAGCGCCGCGATCGCTCTCGCGCGGGCTGCGGGAGCTCGGGTGTATGCAACGGCACGCAGCGAGCAGAAGCGCGAGTTCGCGCTCCGATGCGGTGCGGTCGAGGCGTTCGAGCCTGGGGCAAGGCTGCCTGAGCGCGTCGATGTCGTGATCGAGACGGTCGGCGAGGCGACCTGGGCGCACTCTCTGCGTGCTTTGCGACCGGGCGGAGCGATCGTCATCGCAGGGGCGACGAGCGGCGCGATGCCCCCCGCCGACCTTCAACGTGTCTTCTATCAGCAGTTGCGCATCATCGGATCGACCGGATGCACCCGACCCGAGTTCGAAGCCCTGCTGCGCCTCCTCGACACGACGGGTGTTCGTCCGCACCTCGAGACGATCGCGTTCGACGAGATCTCGACGGGCTTCCAGCGGCTTCTGGATGGAGACGTGCTCGGCAAGCTCGTCGTCGACTTCGACCGCTAGAACTGGCGCTCGCGACCGGACATCGATAGCTGGGGTGCGGTCGTGCAGACGAACACCGATGCCACAGGAGTCACCGCCTCGAAGAGGTGCTCACTGTCCGCAGGGAACCTGATGAAGTCGCCCGCCTTCGCGCTGGTCGGTGAAAGGACTGGCCCGAGTCGGACCCGACCCTCCAGCACGTAGCAGTGCCGCAGTGCGCCTCGGCTGCCTGATGAATGCCGAGATGCTCCGCGGTTGGCCTCGAGTTGGAGCACGGTGTTGGTGACGTATCCGGAGCCGAAGACCTGATCGAGGTGCCTGATTCGGAGGGCGCCCTGAGGTTGCCACTGAATCGCGTCACCCCGCTGCAGGAGGGTCTCGGAGCCCATCTCGGTGAGCAACGCTCGGATGCTGACACCGAGTGTCGCGGCGAGACTGTCAAGAGTCTCCACGGTGGGATTGCCCTTGCCTGACTCGATCGCGGCAATGGTCTGCTTTGCCAGTCCGGCGTCCCGTCCGAGGGCGGCGATAGAAAGGTTGCGCTCCTCACGGAACCGCCGAACGTTTCGCGCTACGACGTCGGCGATGGCCATCGGTCGACTCCAATCGTGGGTGGTAACGTCCATTTTAATGGACCAGTCGTCCGTTGTGACATGTGCTGAAGGGCCTGACAATGGAGGAAGAGACCACGACGCTGCATCAGTGAGGATGGAGTCGAACCATGACGAAGACGACGACCGACGAGGCGCGGGAAGAGCGGACTGCTGTGGACAAGGCGATCAGCGTACTGACGGCCTTCGGAAACGACGCCCAGCTCGGACTAGGCGTGAGCGAGCTTGCGCGGCGGGCGGGGCTGAGCAAGTCGACGACATTCCGACTGCTCGGAATGCTCGAGCGCAACGGCGTCCTCGAGCGGGCAGGCACGGCCTACCGTCTCGGACGCGTGATCCACGAGCTTGGAGCCCAGGCGAGCACGCCAGGACAGGACCGCGTTCGGGATCTTCTCACGCCCTTCCTCGCCGACCTCTACGAGGCGACCCACATGACAGTCCAGCTTGCGATGCTGAGCGGATCGCATGTCGTGTACCTCAACAAGCTGGAGGGGCATCAGCGACTGCGCACGCCGAGCAGGATCGGCGCGCGCATGCCCGCCTACTGCACCGCAGTCGGAAAGATGCTGCTCGCCCACAACCCGCGGGCGCTCGAGGAGACTCTGCGCGGCCCGCGTCACGCATGGACCGCCAACACGATCGTCGAGGAGTCGGCGCTGCGCGAGGAGCTGTGGAAGGTCAGGCAGTCAGGGGTGGCGATCGACCGGGGAGAGTCTCTCCACACGCTTGCCTGCGTGGCCGCGCCCGTGATCATCCCAGGTGGCGGCCCGATCGCCGCGCTGTCGGTTTCGGGAGACGCCGCATCCTTCGCACCCGGCGACTTCGAGGGCATCCTTCGACGCGTGAGCTATGGGGCGTCGAGGGCAGCTGCCATCCTGCGTTCTGCGAACGCGGCCTAGCCGCAGCTTCTAGCCTCGTCTCCATAGCGGCACCCGCTTCTCCGAGAACGCGTGAAGCCCTTCGCGCGCGTCGATGGAAGCAAGGACAAGCCGACCTTCGGCGTTCGATAGGCGCCAAGCACCTTCCTCATCGCGTGCATGTGCGTCTTCGATGCCGCGCGCGATGCGCTTGGTGGCCTGAACAGCCAGCGGTGCGTTCGAAGCGACCTTCTCGGCCAACGACAACGCCTCGGGCAGCAGATCGTGTGCCGCGACCAGCTTGTTGACGAGACCCCATTGGAGGGCCTCCGCCGCGGAGAAGGGACGTCCCGTCAGAAGGAGCTCCATCGCGACCTTCGGCGGGATCTGCCGAGGAAGGCGAATCGCTCCACCGCCCCCGGCATAGATGCCATGAGCGACCTCGGGGAGCCCGAAGGTCGCGTGCTCCGCCGCGATCGCGAGGTCGCTCGCGAGCACGATCTCGGTTCCACCCCCCAGCGCGAGTCCGTTCACAGCAGCGATCGTGGGCTTCGAGATGAGATGGTTCGTGTAGCCTGCGAACCCCCACGGATGAGTGGTCGAGTCCAGTAGCCCATCGAGCGAAGTGATGGCCTCTTTCAGGTCAGCCCCAGCGCAGAAGGCCTTCTCGCCGGCTCCCGTGACGACCACTGCGCGGATCTCGGTATCCCGCTCCGCCGCTTCCAACGCCTCACCCAGCGCCCGCGACACCGCGCCGTTGACGGCGTTGTGCGCTTCGGGCCGGTTGAGCGTGACCAGCAGGATGTGTCCTCTTCGCTCCTCGATGACGACGTCTGACATGCTCACTCCATCCGATCTCCGGTCAGGTCGCTACCATCGCTCCGTCGATCGAGTGCGCGGTGCCCGTGATGTAACGCGCTGCGTCGCTGAGGAGGAACGCGATGAAGTGGGCGATCTCCGCGGGCGTGCCGTGTCGGCCGAGCGGAACGACGCTCGCGAAAGTGACCCCGCTGTCTCCGAAGATGGCGGACTCCAAAGCCGTGATCATCCGTCCTTCGATCGGGCCGGGACAGACCGCGTTCACCCGGACGCCGCGGGCGGCGCCTTCGAGAGCGGCCACCTTGGTGAGGCCGATGACGGCATGCTTGCTCGTCACGTAGGCGGCCAAACCCGGGGCGCCCACCAGCCCCAGCGCGCTCGATGTGTTCACCACGGCTCCGCCGTCCTCGATCAGGGGCATGAGGTGTTTCAGCCCGAGGAACGGCCCGCGCACGTTCACGCGCATCACTCGGTCGAAGTTCGCCGCGTCCGTGTCGGCGATCGGTGCGACCACACCCTCGATGCCAGCGTTGTTCGCCAGCATCGCCAACGTCCCGAACTCCTCGGCGACCCGTGCGGAGACGGCCTTCACGGAGTCCTCATCGCCGACATCCGCCTGCTGCGTGAGCACGGCGTCATTGCCGGCGTAGAGCACGTCGAGCGCCTGCGCATCGAGGTCGACGGCGAGCACTCGCACACCGGACTCCACGAGTTCGGCGACGATCGCCGCGCCGATCTGACCAGCTGCTCCTGTCACCACCGCGGTCTGGTTCTGATAGGCCATGTGTTCTGTTCCTCTCGTTCGTGTCGGTGTGTCGGTCGATGCCGCTCGAGCGATGACGCGTCAGCGCGCCGCGAGCCGGAGAGCCCCGTCGAGGCGGATCACTTCGCCGTTGAGCATCGGGTTGCGGACGATCTCGAGCACCAGGGAGGCATACTCGTCTGGCCGCCCCAGCCTCGAAGGGAACGGCACCGAAGCCGCAACGCCCGCGCGCGCCTCTTCCGACAAGAGGTCCATGAACGGGGTGTCGAAGACTCCCGGGACCACCGCCATGACGCGTATCCCGGAACGTGCGAGGTCCCGCGCAGCAGGGAGCACCATGCTGACGATCCCGCCTTTCGCGGCCGCGTACGCCACCTGACCCATTTGCCCCTCGAATGCGGCGACGCTCGATGTGAGCACGATCACGCCGCGCTGCCCCTCCTCGTCGGGGTCGTTGCCGGCCATCGCGGACGCGGCCAGACGAAGAAGCTGGAACGCCCCGACGAGATTGACATCCAGCATCCGCTGGAAGGACTCGATCGGGTGCGGACCATCCCGGCCGACTGTCTTCTGCACGATCGCGGACCCCGCCGCCGCGACGGCGACACGCAGGCCCCGCGGGGCCGCCTCCGCGGCCTGCTGGACTGCAGCCCCCAGTGAGTCGCTGTCTGTGACGTCCGCGCGAACGAATCGGCCCGCGCCCGGGTGAGCGCTCTCAAAGGCGCGACCGGCGTCGGCGTTGCGGCCCACGATGACGGCCGTCCCACCCGCGTCGACCACGGCAGCGGCGACCGCGGCCCCGAGGCCCGAGGTGCCGCCGGTGACGATCGCGGAGGCTCCGCCAAGGCCGCTCACGCCGCGACCTCGGCGGGGTGCGGAGCGAGAGTGACCTTCACCGCGCCGTGTTCAGCCGCGTGCGCGAAGGTGTCGTAGGCACGCTTGCCGTCCGCGAGGGAGAACGCGTGCGTCGCGAGCGGAGTGACATCCAGCCGACCGTCCGCGGCCAGGGCCAGGAGGGTGGGGAGCTCACGGATGTCGACCAGGCCGGTGGTGATCGTGAGATTCCGGATCCAGTGTCGCTCGAGGGCGAGTTCGACGGGGACGCCGTGGATGCCTATGTTGGCCAGTCGTCCGCCGGGCGCGAGCGACTCGATACAGGTCTCGAACGTCGCGGGGGCACCGACGCATTCCAACGACACGTCCACGCCCCTGCCGCCCGTGTAGGCACGGATCTCGTCCAGGACGTCGGCATCCCGCGGGTTGAGCGTCAGGTCGGCACCGAAGCGGCGTGCCGCTTCGAGTCTGTTGTCGTCGGTGTCGACGACGATCACCTTCCCGACGCCGAACAGCGGTGCCAGCAGGACGGCGCTCAGTCCGATCGCCCCCGCTCCGACGATGGCGATCGACTCGCCGGGCTTCACGCCCGCGCGCTGCAATCCCAGTTCGTAGGCGGTGACCACAGGGTCGTCCAGGAACAGCACCTGCTCGTCCCGCAGTCGCTCGGGCACCCGATACAGGCTCCTGTCGGCGAACGGGACGCGCAGGAGCTCCGCCTGTGTGCCGTGGATCGTATTTCCCATGATCCAGCCGCCACGTTCACACTGGCTGTACATGCGGATCCGGCAGTACCGGCAGCTGCCGCACCCGGTGATCCCCGAGATGAGCACCCGATCTCCCGGCGACACGCCCACGACCGCCGAACCGGCCTCGATCACGGTGCCGACGCCCTCGTGCCCGAGCACCCGACCCGCTGTGACCGTGGGGACGTGGCCGCCGAGGATGTGCAGGTCCGACCCGCAGATCGTCGTCAGATCGATGCGAACGATCGCGTCCGTGGGCGCTGCCAGGACGGGATCGTCCACCGTCTCCACCGTGACGGCGCCGTCGCCGTCGTAGACCATCGCCTTCATGATTTTCCTCTCGGAGTCGAGCTGGATGCTGTCGGTGAGACGGGCGGACGCGGGTCAGCCGATCATGACGTGACGTCGTAGACCCAGTCGGCCAGTTCGCTGATGTCGATACCGCGGCCGAGCTCACCCGGCGTCACGGTGAGCCCGCTGCCGGGGGTGCGATCGCCCAGCGGGACGATCGAGCTGCCGAGCACACCGCCCCACGCCTCGCCTATCACGACGACGTACGCCTGGTGGAACCGGGCGATGTTGTCGAGGGTCGCGAGACTCGCGCCGTCGATGGGTTCGGGTTCGTCGATCAGCACGACGTGCGCGCCGGCGTGCAGGGCTACCCGGCCCGCCTCGGTGACCTCCGTGACCGCTTGCTCCGGAGTGCGCTCTCCCGTCGCGACGAGCACCGATGGGCCGGGGATACAGACGCCCACCGCCGCGCGGTGCGTGAGGGACTCTGTGAGTCGGCCGACCGCTTCCAGCGCCGCCGCATAGTGCGGCGCCGCGGTGACTGGGCCGTCCGCCGCCTCCTCCGCGAGCACCATGGGCGACGTCACGATGATGACGTCCGGGGCGATCGCGTCCACGAGATCTCGGCATCCATTCGCCAGCTGCGTGGGGCTGCGCAGGAACTCCTCCCAGTCGCGCTCCTGGATTCGCGCTGCGGCGCGAAGGGCGAGCGGTGCGGCGACGCCGGAGCCGCCCGGTACCGCCAGGGCCGCCAGGGATGGGTGGGTCATGGACGCATCACCGGCGTCACTACCGCCCCGTCGGGCCAGGAACCGAACAGCTGCATGATCTCGTCCTTGGGCTTGCGGGACAGCCATGCGGTCTCGAACTCGTCGTAGGGAACGCCGCGCGTCAGTCGCTCGCGGACGATCTCGGCGCGGCGGGCGACCGTGCCGTCTCGGTCCACACGACCGTGCCGGTCTAGTGCGGCGCCGTAGACGTTCTCTGCGGCCTCGGGCGAGACGAGCCGCTTGACGAGGTCGCGATCGATCTCATCGACGTCGCGGTCGATGGGGTCGCCGTAGCCAGTGCCGCCCGTGGACAGCCCGATGATGATCGTGTCGCCGCCGTTTACAGGGTGGATCGCGCTGCCGTACGTGCCCGATCGCACCGTGCCGCCGAATTCTCCCGCCAGGAGCGCCTCGAGCGTCAGCGAACCCGACGCGGCCGTGGCGAGCGCTTCGACGACGTTGACCCCGTCGAGCACGACGCCCGGCACGGTGGGCTGGCTGTACCCACCGAACAGCGGCTGGGGCGTCTGGATGATCGAGTTGTCGGCGATCGCCATGGCGAACACGAACGGGGCATGGTGTGCCACCCACAGCTGTGCCGTCCCGACCCCGCCTCGATGCTTGCCCGCGCCGCCGGAGTCCTTCCAGTGCGAGGACATCGGGATGATCATGGGGAACTCGTTCTCCATGGACTCCACGTCGGGGGCTCGTCCGAACGCGCACCACGGGAAGCCGTATGCGTCCATTCCGTCGGAGGTCGCGTGCGCGCCCTGGCCTTCGGTGTTGATCGGATAGGCGATCATGTCGGCGAAGAACGCACCCCACTGCGAGACCCCGGCAAGCACGGAGGCGTTGCCGCCGTTGCCCTGGCTCGCAGTGACCTGGCGCCAGTCTGTGGATCCGAACCGGGCGCGGCTGATGCAGTTCGCGATCGCGCTCATCGCCCCCGTCGCCGCCATCACGGCGTTCGATGTGGCGGCTCGCACATCGGGTGACAGCATCGAGTTCTCGGGGAAGATGAAGTCGATCGGCGCGAAGGTCGCGGAGCTGATCGGCAGGTCGTGGAAGACGTACTCGTAGATGTAGTTCGCGAGGTGCCCGACGACGGCCTGCGGGTGGGCGTTGTAGCTGGACGGGTTCTCCGGGCTGGTGCCGGTGAAGTCGATCGTGAGCTGCTCGCCCTTCTTGACCATCTCCATCGAGCAGTTGCGCATCAGCCCCGAGCTCAAGCCCGCGGCGTCGCTGAACGTGACGCAACGGTAGGTGCCGTCCGCCCAGCTCGCGATGCGCGCCCGCGCACCGGCCTCTGCGTCGTCGAGCATCCGGCGGAAGAGCCCGGACATGAAGTCCTTGCCCTCCCGCTCGAACATCTCCAACAGCCGCACCCGCACGCGATCAGCCGTCGTTGCGCGCGCCCGCATGTCGACCGTGACGTTCGCCTCGGCCCTGATGCCGAACGCGGCGAACATCTCGAGCACGTCCTCGCTGATCCGGAAGCCCTGGCCTACCCGCATCGGCGGAAGGTTCATCCCCTCCTCGAACCGGCTCGTGGCCGAGAGCGGCATTCCCCCGGGCTCGATCGCACCGGTCTCGGTGGTGTGCGAGAGGGCGGCCGTCCAGGCCACCAGCTCTCCGTCGAAGAACACCGGCATGATGGCGACCTGGTCGGGATTGTGGATGCCGCCGTACAGCGCATCGTTCGTGTACCAGATGTCGCCGTCATTGACACCGGGGTTCTCGCCGTGGCGATCGAGGATGTACTTGATCACGATCGGCGGGATCACGGCGTGCAGGTAGGTGCCCGCGGAGGCGTTCACGAGGTCGCCTGCGGCCGTGAACATCGCGACGATCGAGTCTCCAGCCACACCCATCGACGAGCGGGACGAGCGCATGAAGACCTCGTACCCCTCGTCGAGAACGTCGGCGGTGCGCTGCACAGCGATCTCGTAGTCACCGGCGGGGAGTTTCGCGACGCACTGGCGCTCATACTCCGTCGCGGGCACCACCTTGAGGGCGCTCATCTTCTCTTCGAGCGTGGGGTACGTCATGCGCTGACCTCTTCCAGGATGTCGCGAGAGTCGGCGTCGACGCCCGCGGTGTCGGATTCGAGAATGCCCAGGCCGTGCTCGTCGATGCGCAGCCGCTGCACCGGCGGCACCACGATCGTGGAGAAGTCCATTTCCACGATCGCAGGACCGACGACGACGTTGCCGGCCGTGAGCGCATCAAACGAGTAGACCGGTGTGGCCGTCCGGCTGCCGAGCTCCGGCCAGTACGCCTCCCGCGTCGCGGTCTGCGCGGCGGCGGGCGACTCGTCGCCGACCGGAAGCACCGGCAGGGTCAGCTTCTCCGTGACGACTGTCGCCTTGACCACGATCCCGTCGAGATAGACCCCGCCGGGCTTGTTCACCACGTAGGGGCTGAACGCCTCGGAGAACTCCTTCTCGAAGGCATCGTAGATCGCCTGCGCATCGTCGTCGGTCTCGATCCGCAACAGCGGCGACGATACGCGCTTGACCTGCACCTGTCCGCCGTAGAGCATGTCGAGTTCGACCGAGAAGATCACCTCCCGCTCGGCGAGGCCCTCCGCCTCGAGATCGAGCAAGGCGCGGTCGATCATCTTCTGGACGGCGGAGTTGAACTGCTCCTTGTCGATGTTGATCTCACCGGTGAGCGGCTTCATGAACTGCATCCGGCCGCTCTGCTCGTACACGTGCATAATGTCCATCACGGAGCTGCCCAGCGCCGAGAACACCGGCGCCTGCGGGAAGATCACGACCGTGCCGACATCCGCCTTGTACCCGGCGACATGCGTAGGTCCGCCGCCACCGAACGCGAACAGCGCGAAGTCGCTGGGGTGGTAGCCGCGCAGATGCACTTCGCGCTTGATCGCGGATGCCATGTTCTGCTCGACGATGCGGCGCACGAGCGCGGCGGCCTCCGACACGCCGAGCGGCTCGGCCACCCTCGTGCGGATCGCCTCGACCGCCTTGTCGCGGTTCAACGGCATCTTCCCACCGAAGTATCCGTCGGGAGCGATGTAACCGAGCACGACGTCCGCGTCGGTCACCGTGGGTTCGATGCCGCCGAGGTCGTAGCAGGCGGGACCCGGATAGGACCCCGCGCTGCGCGGCCCGACCTCGAGGCGGTTGCCGAGCAGTTCGTTGACCCACGCGATCGATCCGCCGCCCGCACCCATCGTGGTGGTCTGCAGCATCGAGATGCCGACCATCCAGCGATCGATGATGGGACGAAACTCGTACGAGCGCACCGAGGCGTCCACCACCATGCCGACGTCGAAGCTCGTGCCCCCGACATCCGACGCGATCACATTGCGGTAGCCGAGCTCCTTGCCGATGTGGAAGCTGCCGATGAGGCCCGAGACCGGGCCGCCGTTGAACGTGCGGCTCGCCGTGGTCTTGAAGATCTCCGCGCTGCCGCCGGTGTTGTGGGTGAGCAAGAACGTGCCTCGATAGCCGTTCGAACGCAGCTGATCCCAGGTGGTCTCGAGCTCGAACTTGATGCTCGTCTGAAGGTAGGCATCCAGAATCGCGGTCATCGTGCGCTCGTACTCGCCAACCTTGCCGACGACCTCGTGCGACAGTACGACCGGAAGGTAGCCGACGTGGAAGCCCTTGTACTCCTCGCGGATGATCCGCCGCACGGCACGCTCGTGCTCCGGGTTCTGGAACGACCAGAGCAGCGAGACGGCGATCGCGCGGGCGCCGTTGTCGACCAGGTGACGCAGCTTGACACGCACGTCGTCCTCGTCGAGAGGTCGGATGACGGCACCCGTGGAGTCCACGCGCTCGCCGATGCCGACGATCATGTCGCGATTGATCAGCGGTTCGGGTTTGCTCTGCACGGCCAGGTTCCGGCGCTCGCCGATGCGGGTGCCGTCGGTCCACTGCGCGCCGCGGCCGATGAGGATGGCATCCTCGTGCCCTTCGGTCGTGATCAGGCCGAGCTTGGGTCCCTTCCGCTCGATGAGCCGGTTCATCGCCACGGTCGTCGAGTACCGCACGATCTCGATCTGCGGGAGGATCTCCTGGAGCGCCCCCTCATCGAGGAGCCGTGCGCCCTCGTTGAGCACGTTCAGGAACCCCACCGACAGGTCGTAGGGCGTCGTCGGCGACTTCGCCACGATACGCCGATCGTCCCATGTCAGCACGAGGTCGGTGAACGTCCCGCCGACATCGATGTCGATCGCCTTCACAGCGCCACCTCCAGCTTTCCTTCGTCGTTGATCCGTGCCTCGCCGGACGCGAGACGGGCTTTGATGGAGTCGATATCGATCTCCGTGTCATGAGTGAGAGGGTGGCCAGCCGGCAGGTACTCGGTCTCGATCTGCCGACCGCATCCGGGGCAGTAGAACTCGAGCAGCCGCACCCAGTCGCCGTTCGGCGAGAACGTGTATTCGCCCTCGATCACGGTGGGGTGGACTTCGTTCGGCTCGCGCTCGCCGACAAGCAGGCCCCGCTTGTAGTTGTCGCGTGCGGAGCCGAGGTCGCGACCGCAGTCGTGGCAGTGCCACCGCTCGGCGTTCACGTCGATGTCGAGGTACTCGGCGACATGGAGCTTCGTCACGTCAGGCCTCCTTTCTCGTCAGGGCGGCATCGCCCGTGGCATCGGTGGAGATGTCCCAGCCCGCCGTCACGAGCCAGGTGGTCGAGTCGCCGTCCACGAGGACGGGCCCGGAGATCGTCGCTCCGGGGATCGCAGCAGCGGCGTAGGTGGGAAGCTCGCCGTCGGCTCCGTAGGCGGACTGCCGGGCGCCCTCGGGGTCGGGGCGTCCCGCGGTCGGCGCGTCGGCGAGCGTGATCCGCGGCAGCGGGGAGTGGGCGCGGAGCCGCAGGAGCGACACCTGCCCCGGCGATCGTGCCGCGATGGCCGACGCGTCGCCCACCAGGTCGGCATCGGCTGTCAGCTCATCGCCGACGAGTGTGCCGTCCGCGATGCGCGCCTCCCAGCGATAGCGCGCGTGAGCCGGGTCAAGGCCCTCGCCGCGGAAGTCTCGCGCCGCCTCGTCGACGTGCTGCGCGGCGCGGAGGGCCACGTCGGCGTCGGACTGGATGGCCGCCTCGTAGACATGGACCACGTCGGAGATCGCCGAGCCGTACGCGGAGTAGACGTTGCCGTACCGGAAGAACCGGGCGGCGCGCGCTCCGAGTCGCTCGGCGACGGCGGTGACGAACAGCGGCCCGTTGCCTCCGTAGGCATAGACCGTGGTCTCGGCCGGATCCCAGCCCGCTTCCTCGGCCGTCTCTCGCGCGAGCGTGGCCACATCGTCCCACGCCTGCTCGACGATCGCGCGCGCGGCGCTTACGGTGTCGACGCCGAGTGGTGTGCCGATCTGCCGGTCGATCGCCGCCTTGGCGCGCTCGACGTCGAGGGTCCGCGCACCGTTGAGGAAAGCCGTGGGCGAGATGAAGCCGCTGACCACGAATGCATCGGTGATCGTCGCGTTCCGTCCGCCGAGACCGTATGCCGCCGGGCCGGGCGCTGCACCCATGCTGTCGGGGCCGAGCTTCACGGCGCCGTCGACGACGCGCGCCACGCTGCCGCCGCCGAGCGCGATCGATCGCAGCAGCGGGAACTCCAGTTCGAGGGGAATGTCGAAGAAGTCGCCGCTGTCCTTCGTGATAACCCGCCCGCCTCCGACGGCGCTGGCCTTCGCGGTGGTGCCGCCGACATCGATCGCGATGACCTTCTCGTCGCCGAACCGCTCCGATGTCGCGGCGCATGCGTAGGTGCCAAACAGCGGCCCGGACTCGATCGTGTCGAAGGCCTTCGTCTTCCCGATCCGGGCGACGCCGCCGTTGATGTGGCCGATGAGCACGTTGCCGGGCCAGCCGTGCTGCTCCCGGAGGATCTCTTCCGCCCGGTACAGCGTCGTGGCAAGTGAGGGATGCACGTAGGCGTTGATCAGCGACGCCACGGTACGGGTCGCGTCGTCGGGCCGGAGCGTCACATCGCTCCCGGCCAGCGCCGGGATCGACCCAAGGAAGTGGTCGGGGTAGTCCTCGGAGATCATCTCGACGATCCGCCGCTCGGCGGCTCCGTCGGGGAAGGCTCCCTCCAGGCTCACGTTGATGCGGCGGATCCCTTTGTCGAGGAGAGACTTGATGGCTCCGCGGACGACGGTCTCGTCGGCATCCGCCGGGATGCCGGCGATGTCGTCGGCATCCACGATCGACCCCACCACCGCGTGGGCCGTCCGCGGGTCATAGAGGTCGGCCTCGTGGCCGGCCGAGACCAGCAGGCCGATCTTCGGGCCCACTCGCTGAGCGAGCACGTTGGAGGTGATCGTGGAAGACCAGCGGATCACTTCGACCTCGGAGAGGAACGAACGAAGATCCGAGAAGTCGAGGGCCTTCTGGGCAGCGGTCAGCAGGTCGATGAACGAGATGGTCACGTCGTGTGGCGTGGTTTCCACTTTGAGCGAGATGATCGTTCCGTTCCCGCTGACGAGTCCGTCGGTCATGGTGCCGCCGGTGTCGATGTCCACGTTGTACATGCGAGCAGTTCCAATCGCCGGTGCGCCACGTCGTCGTGGCGTGCGATCAGTGTCGGCGAGCCGGCGTCCACTGCGACCGGATCAGCGCTGTGTGCAAAACGGCGTGCACGCAGTGTCGTATCGCGTGCGTCACGCCGTGGCGCGAAACTCGCTCGGCGTCACGCCGTAGGCGTTGCGGAACGCACGCGAGAAGCTCGCCAGTGACGGAAGACCGTGCGAGGCGGCGATCCGCCCGATCGTCTGATGGTCGAAGCGGGAGTCGCACAGGTCGCTGCGAATCGCGTCGAGTCGCGCTCGGCGCACCTCGTCCATGACGCTGCGCTCCGTGCCCTCGAAGGCGGCGTGCAGGCGGCGGAGTGAGACGTTGTGAGCGAGCGCGATCATCCCCGGACCGAGGCGGGGATCGCTGTGATGGATCTGGATGAAGGCGGACACTCTCTCGCGCAAGACCCCATCCGTATCCCGCACGTCCCACTCCTTGCCGAACGTGGAACGGATCAGGGTGCCGGCCAGGTCCGCCGCATGTTTGCCGAGCATGATCGCCTCGGGGTCGACCTCGAGTCGCGCACCGTCCCTCGCGACACCGCGCAAGAACCTCTGCACGACCCCGGCGAGGCCGGTGTCGCCGCGCATGCGGATCGCGGTGATGTCCCGGAGCTCGCGGGTGGGTCGACGCAACAGGGACTTCGGGAAGAGGAAGACCTGCCAGTGGAACCTCTCCTGCATCGCGAGCGTGAACGGGCGCGAGCTGTCGTAGAGCACCATGTCGCCGGCCGAGAGGACCGCCTCGCGGCCGTCCTGCACGAGGATCGAAGAGCCGCCGAGCGGAAGGCCAATCTGGAGCGTGTCCGGGTCGCCGGCCCGGAGCTCAGCGCTCGAGCGGCTGTAGACGTGGTCGCCTCCCACGACCGTGCGGATCGCCATGTCGCCGATAGCAAGACACGACATCGCCGCGGCCGGCGCCGCATCGTGCCGCGGATCGATTTGCACAGGCAGGATCTGCGAGCACACGGTGTTCAACCAGAACTCCATGCGCTCGTGTGTGGGTGCCTTGCGTGCGTCAAACAAAGTGGCCACGTCGCCTCCTCGGATACCATCGCCGTCGATCGCCACCGGGTCATCTCTCGCCGACGAGAGACGGCCATCTTCGTCCTATTCGCGTCGCTCCGGGGAGAACCGTTCCACGGTGCGAAACGCCTGGCCCAGACCGTATCAGGCGGGGACGGGGCCAGGAGGAGCTAGAGTCCGGCCGACGGAGTGGTCTCCAGGCTCCGGGCGTCGCCCTTGTAGACGAACGGGTCGCCGTAC
>NZ_MEGA01000011.1:0-40771 GCF_001725695.1 Microbacterium sp. SCN 71-21 | reverse complement strand
ACCACGTAAGGCCGTCGGGGAACTGCTCGCGCTCCCACTTGATCGGCTCCCAGTCCGGATCGAAGATCAGATAGCCGCCGGCATAGATCTCCACGCGATGCCCCGATCCCGGATCGAGGACATAGAGGTACATGGCCTGCCCGATGCCGTGCTTGCCGGGGCCGAGGTCGAACGTTACGTCGTAGTCGCGGAGCACGTCCGCCGCCGTCAGCACGTCCGACAGGTTCTCGAGATTGAACGCGACGTGGTGGAGCTGACCGGTCTTGCCGTACGAGTTCGCGACCATCGCCAGGTCGTGCACCTGCGGAGTGACCGACATCCACGACGCCAGGACGGTCGTGTCGTCGCGGTGAAGCGCGTACTCTCTGCGGTTGAACCCGAGGTTGTCGCGCACCCACTGCTCGGCCTGGTTGATTGTCTCGCGCGATGTCTGCACGTTGAAGTGGTCGATCCGGCGGACCCCGAGGCCACGGCGCTTGGAGCTGTTGCTCGGCAGCTTGGACCGCAACTCTTCGGGAGCCTGAGGTTTGTCGATGTCGTAGTAGAGCTCGAACGGGTGCCCGCTGCCCGGCACGAGGAAGCGCACCGCGGTGCCGCGTCCCTTCTCGGCGCCTGCGGCAACCTCGACGACCTCGATCTCCTGCTTGTCGAACTCGTTGGCGAACAGCTCGACGTCCTGAGGACGCTTCACACGGAAGCTGTAGGAGTTCACGATGCTCTCCTCTTGCTGAGTCAGCACGAGTGAGTGATGCGTGAGTTCCTGGAAGCCTCTCAGATACGCGGTGTCGCCGTCGCGCTGCACGATCTCCATGCCCAGGAGATCGCCGAAGAAGTGCAGCGACTTCTCCAGGTCCTTCGTGCCGAGGTTGATGGCGCCGCACTGAGCGACCTGCGGGCCCGGATCGTAGTTGTCAGAGAGCTTGCCCATGAGCGTGGAGGGTTCCTTTCAGCGCTTCTTCGACGGCACCCGCACCGCTTCAGTGAAGGGTGCAGTGTCGACGGTGGATGATGTCGCGCCGTCGAGCTCGCTCACGAGCAGACGGATCGCGGGTTTGTCGAGCTTTCCTGCGCCAACCACGTCGAGCTCCACGAGCCGTCGCGGAAGCTTGTACCGAGCAACCGACTTCGTCAGGAAGTCGCGAATGTCGTCGAGCGAGAGAGCTTCGTCACGAAAGCTCACGACGGCGCACACCGTCTCGCCCCACTGCGGATCGGGAACGCCGATGACGGCCACGTCCTCGACCTCCGGGTGGGCGGCGAGCACGTTCTCGATCTCGGCGGGGTAGACGTTCTCGCCGCCCGTTATGATCATGTCCTTGAGGCGATCCACGATGAACAGATAGCCGTCCTCGTCTGCGTAGCCTATGTCGCCCGTGCGGAACCAGCCATCGGGCGTGAAGACCGCCGCGGTCGCTTCCGGGTTGTTCCAGTAGCCACGCGAGACGTTCGGCCCGCGAACCCAGAACTCGCCCGTCCGCCCGGCCACCGCGACGTCGCCCATCGTCGTGGGATCGACGACCTTGACCTCGGTGTACGGCATCGCCACACCGCACGACCCCAGCTTCTCCGACGTCATCGACGACTCGAGATAGGTCGCGAACGGCGCAGTCTCGGTGAGCCCCCAGGCCTGCTGCAGGAGGACCCCCTTCTCCGCATACGTCGCGATCAGCGCCGGTGGCACGGGTGCACCCGCAGCGATCGTCGAGCGGAGATTGCTCAGGTCGGCGTCGTCGAACCCGGGCTCACGCTGGATGCCGGCAAGCATCGCGGGCACGAGGAACATGCTGTTCACACGGAAGTTCACGAGGTCTTGCAGAGCCTGGGCCGGGACGAACGACCGCCGCACCACGAGCGTCCCGCCCCGGGTGATTGTCCGCAGTGCCAGGGCGTTGAAGCCGCCGATGTGGAACAGCGGCGCGACGGCGAGGCTCACGTCGCCGAAGCGCGTGTCGACAACCGAGTCAACGTTCACCCAGTTCCACCACAGGTTTCCGTGCGTGAGCATGACACCCTTAGCCTTGCCGGTCGAACCGGAGGTGTACAGCAGCGCTGCAAGGTCGTCGTCCGACTGACGCACGTGCGGCGGGATCTCTTCGTGCGCCGTCCGGAACGCCAGGAAGGACTGCCAGCGAGCCGACAGATCCGCGGCGGGCTCGAGAGCGGGGTCGTCGTCGACGACGAGGGCATGCCGGATCGTCAGCTCGGTCACGAAGTCGTCGATCGCAGTGGCCTGAACGGGCTCTGCGACGAGTACGTCCGGTCGCGCGTCCTCAAGCACGGCACGCACTTCGCGGGGCGCGAGCCGGAAGTTCAGCGGGACGAAAGCCGCTCCGACCCAGGTGGCGGCGAAGTAGGTGACGAGAAACGTCAGGCTGTTCAGCCCCGCGTAGGCGACCCTGTCGCCCGGCCCCACGCCGTCTGCGCGCAGCGCAGCGGCGAGGCGTCCCACGATCTGATGGAACTCGACGTACGTCACCTCTCGGCTCTCATAGTTGATCGCGACCATCTCGCTGTGGATGGCGCGGTGCCGCGCGATCAGGGGCACGGCACTGATATCGACTTCGCTCACGAAGAATCTCCCCTCGCTGGACGACAACGTCCGCTGTCAAGGATGCCGCTGCCGCTGCCTGCCCGTCAGTGTGCCGTGCCACGTCACGGCACACTGACGGACAAGGGTGACCGGGCTCCGCCGGGGCCAGGCATCCGACCCCGTTCCTCACGTCAGAGGTAGATGGACTGCGCGGTCTGATACGACGCGAGGCCCTCGGGACCGAGTTCACGTCCTATCCCGCTCGCCTTCACACCGCCGAACGGCGCCGTGGGATCGGGAAGGTATCCGTTCACCCCGATCGTGCCGGTGTGGATACGGCGAGCCACGTCGACCCCGCGGCCGTGGTCAGCCGTCCACACGCTGCCGCCGAGCCCGTAGGGGGAGTCGTTCGCGATGCGTACGGCGTGCTCGATGTCGTCGTAGGGGATCACGACGAGCACGGGCCCGAAAATCTCGTCCTGAGACACCGTCGCCGAGTTGTCGAGTCCGGTCAGCAGAGTGGGCTCGACGAACCAGCCACGGCCGAGCTCCTGCGGTCGTCCTCCACCGACGGCGACTCGGCCGCCTTCGGATCTGCCTCGGGCGATGAAGCTCTCGACGCGATCGCGCTGAGCGGAGGTCGCCATCGGCCCGACGAGTGTGGCCTCGTCGAGCGAGTCGCCGATCGGCAGAGACTGCAGCAGTCCCGCAAAGGCCTCGACGACCTCGTCGTAGCGGGATCGCGGCGCCAAGATGCGTGTGCCCGCGAAGCACGTCTGCCCGTTGTTCAGCAGTGTCGCACCATACAGGCCCTGCATGGATGCGGCGAGGTCGACATCGTCGAGGAGCACTGCGGCGGACTTGCCGCCCAGCTCGAGGGTGACCGGCCGCAGCAGCCTCCCGCAGGTCGCCGCGATCTCACGCCCCGCGGCGGTCGACCCGGTGAAGGCGATCTTGTCGATCCCCGGGTGCTCGACCAGCGCTCGGCCGGCTTCGCGTCCTCCCGGGACAATGTTGATCACGCCGGGAGGCAACTGCGCGGCCTCAACCGCTTGCGCGAACACATAGTCATCGAGCACGGTCTCGGGCGACGGCTTGACCACGATGGTGCAGCCCGACGCGAGGGCGGGGGCTATCTTGAACGACGCGAGCGTCTGCGGGTAGTTCCACGGAACGATCGCGCCGACGACACCGATGGGTATGCGCCGGACGAGCGTCGTACCCCCCAACAGACCCGGTCTCTCCTCCTCGACGGGCTGATCGCGCACGAGACCTGCATAGTACCGGTAGACCGCGGAGGGGAACACCGCCTCCAGACCGAGGGACGTGCTGATGGGCATGCCGTTCTGGCTGCTCACCAGGCGGGCGATCTCGTCCTTGCGCGCGTCAATCTCGTCGGCGAGCCGCTCGATGGCATCGGCACGCTGCCGCGGGGTCCACTGGGACCAGCCCTGCGGGTCGTCGAAGGCCCGCCGCGCCGCAGCGACAGCGGTGTCGATGTCGGCCGTGCCCGCCTCAGGGACGTCCCCGATGATCTCGCCGGTGTTCGGCGAGACCACTTCGATCCGGCTGGCCCCCGCGGGGACGACCCATCCGCCATCGATGAAGAATTGATCGTGTCGCACGATCGTGCCCTTAGTGCTCATGGCGTGCTCCTCTCTGAGTCCGTTGAGGCGAGTCTGCGCGCGAGTCAGCGACGGCGGGTGTACAAGTTCTTTACGACCTCCGTACGCCGAGGCTCGCGAGGACCCCTAGCGCGCGATGCCCAATGCGCGGATACGGCTGTACAGGGTCGGCCGGCTGATCGCGAGCAGGCGTGCGGCCTGGGCAATGTTGCCATCGACCTCGGCGAGCGTTGTAACGATCGTCTCGCGCTCGGCCTTCTCCAGCCGGCTCAGGCGCCGCGCACGATCGGTTCTGCGGTAGGCCGGAGGTAAGTCCTGAACGCTCAGCTGCCGAGTACGCCCTTCGCTCCCTGCCACATCGACGAATTTGCGGAGCTCGTGAAGATTGCCCGGCCAGTCGTGCGCACGAAGCGCCTCCAAGGCGCTGGGGGCGAGTACGAGCGGGGACCCCTCCGCCGTGAGCCCGCGGATGAGTTCAGGCAGCTCGTCCAGGCGGTCCCGCAGCGGTGGCAGGATCGTGCGATCTGTTGCGTTGGCCAGAAGAGCCGCGTGCGCGGGACTCGACGGGAGTCGGGTTCCGCAGATCAGCACGACGGCGTCGGCGGCGTCGGCAAGCAGGCGTCCCAGCGCGCTTGCGAGTGCAGGTGAGAGGGCATCCACGTCGTCGAAGACGCACGGACCGGCTTGGAGGCCGAGCGCGGCGCCCCGGAGCCATGTCGCTTCTCCGTCCAGCGACGCGGACTCCGCAGTATGGTGAGACGCCTTAGGGCCGGCAAGACGAAGCGCCTCCGTCGTCCGACCGACACCCGGTTCTCCGACGACCAACGTCAGCTCCGGGGTACGCGAGTGCTGAGGGGCACCCTCCGTGCGGGCGTGGGATGCGGCGACGCCAGACCCTGGCCGGACGTGAGGATCGATCTCCAGCAGGACGCAGTCTCCGCGCGCTCCGACGCTCTCGACCCGCACACGCGCATCCGCGCCGCTGACGAGGCGAACGAACTGCACCGGTCGGGCTTCGGCATCCGTGCTGCTGAGCGAGCGCAGCAGCGGATAGTCAGCGGGATCGACGGCATCCGTTGCGGCGGTGTTCGCCAGCACGAAGCTCGGACCCAGAGCCAGCACCGGCCTGCTCCGATGCGCCGTGCGCTCCTGATAGCGACGGAACAGCTCCAGCTCGGAGGCTTGAGACAGGTCGAGAAGACGTGCCTCGATGTCCTTCGCCGCGCGACCAAGCAGCGGTCCGAGGATCGGGGCCGCACCCTTCGCGAACCCGCTCACGTCGATAAGGCCGACGAACCTCTTCGTGATTGGATGCAGGATCGGCGTTCCATAGCAACTGAAGTCCTTCAGCGACTCCAGGTAGTGCTCCTCGCCATGAACGGCAAGGGGCCTGCGCAGCTCTCGCACAGTCCCGATGGAGTTCGTTCCCGTCAGCTCCTCGTCGAAAACCCGCCCCGGCACGCCTCCGCTTCGTTCGATCTGCCGCGCGATCGTTCGCTCGCCGAACCGTGCGCCGATGATGCACGCACGCTCGTCGGCGAGCATGACTGCGAAGGGGTAATCGACCATCGACTCGGCGATCTCCTCGATCACCGGCGCCGCAGCCCTCGTGAGCCGGCTCGCCCGCTTGACCTCAGCGAGCCGCACACGCGGGCTGCTCGGATCGAGTCCGCTGTGTTCCGATCGGCGCCACGAGTAGGCGATCTCAGGTCGCTGCGCCCGCCTCACCGGTCTCACGATCGCGCCCTCCGATCCACGCTTCACCTCGTCGTGCACAGTCGCGGTGCCCCCGACCCTAGACCTCGGTCGCCGATCTCGCGAGGTTGTTCCGCTCTCCGGCACGCATCGAGGTCGACGAGGCTGACGGACGCCGTCGCGGGTGAGTCTCCTAGCCACCTCGACAAGGAATCCCCGACCAGAGCAGCCTCGGATCAACCCGACGAGCCAAGAACCTCACCCCTTCTTAGAACCTCACCCCTTCTTGGGGCGCCAACAGTACCCTCCAATGTGATGCGTCGGCCGGGGCCGTCGCGGGTTCTCGAGAACCATCCGTCCTCCTGTCCCGCAGCGATGCGGCCGGTGGCGCATTGACGCACCGGGTATCCATCTGTGGGCGCGACCTGTTCACCGGGCACTATCGTGTGCTGGGCAGGGCTGACCGGGGTCGACGAGATTGGGAGCGTGACCAGGTTTTCCGGACACCTGAGTTGAGGCGATGATCTTCTCGGAAGGAGTCTGTGAGATGCCTGCTGCTCACCCACCGGAGTTCCGGCGTCGAGCCCCGGATCTGGTCGCCCAGGGAAACCCTGTCGGCCAGACCGCCTGTGATCTGGCAATCAGCGAGTCCTGTCTTCGCAACTGGATGAACCGTGACGCAGTCGACAGTGGCCGCAAGCCCGGTCTGACGACCGATGAGCACAAGGAGCGCTTACGCCGGTGGCCGGTGGCGCAGTAGCTCGGATCGCGGCAGGCGAGCCTTCAGCGCCTTCCTGCCAGGCAGACCGCCACTTCGATGAGCTCTAGCGGAAGCTTCCCAGAGCTATCAGACAATAGACCGCGGTAGATTCCGCTAGACATTCCCAACCCCACGATGATCGGCGGAGGCGACCGTGAGCGAGTATCCGTGGTTCGACTTCGACCAGGTCGACTTCGTGACCGCGGACACCCATTTCAGTCATGCCCGCATCAGCGAACTCGCCGGCCGCCCGTTCACCACCGTCGAGGAGATGAACGAAGAACTGATCCGCCGATGGAACCACACGGTGGCCGCGGAGGACATCGTCCTTCACCTCGGGGACGTCGGGCTCGGCCCGATCGAGGAGTCCCTCGCGCTGACAGCACAGCTAAATGGGCGCCGGTTCCTCGTCCCCGGTAACCACGACCGGGTCTCGTCTGCGACGCAGAGCAAGCGGGCGATCGAACGATTCCGGCCACAGTACGAACAGGCCGGGTGGACCATCCTCCCGGACGTCATCGAGGGCACGCGGCACGGATACCGACTGCTCGCATCCCACTACCCCTACCGTGGCGACACGCAAGACATGGACTGGCAAACAACACATCGGCCGCGGTGGGACGATGGGATCCCCCTGCTACACGGGCACACCCACGCCCGCGACCACGGACCGGACGGGCATCAGTTCCACGTCGGTGTTGACGCGCACGGCTACGCCCCGATCCCATTCACCATCATCGATGCCTGGATCCAAGGGCTGCCGGGCGTCGAGACCTGGCTCGAAACTGCCATCCGCGAGGCGCATCAGCTCGTCACCGACTTCGACAACGCGGAAAGACCGGGCATGGACGCGATGTTCTATGTGCACGGCTACAACGAACTACGCGTCGCGATCGAAGAACTCCTGGGCGCCTTGGGCACACCCAACGATCCAGAGGGAAACGGCTAGGACTCAAGCCGCGGCACCAACGATGTGGCCATCTTGTCGTCGCGACGCGGAGTCGCCTCCCTTCACCAATCTCCGTGACGGATCCACTCCGGAAGGGAACCGGCCCACGCACACCGGGACAGCCGCACGATGAGGTCCCAATGCGCGCGCAGCCAAGTCCGAGGGTCGGCCACGAATGCACTGCAGCAGCGCGGTGGCGCTACGAGCGACCTCCTGAGTCACTGTGGTGTCTCTAGGCACTGTCCAGTCGTACACAAAAGACGAACGAGCTGGAATCTCGCCGGGAACGCGGCGACGACCCCCATGCGATGGATCTCGATGGCACCGCGCTCGAGCGGCTGACGGAGAGCGTCCAGCACCGACGACGGGAACTCGCCCGCCTCGTCGAGGAAGAGCACGCCGCCGCTCGCCCGTGAGATCGCCCCGGGTCGCACCGTGCGGGAACCCCCTCCGACGAGCGCCGCCACGCTCGCGGAATGGTGGGGTGCCTCCAGCGGGGGTGTGCGCTGAAGCCGAGACACCCGCCGTCCCGACAGGGATGCCACGGCGGCCGCGGTCAGCGCCGCGTCGTCGTCGAGGGCGGGGAGACGTCGGGCGAGCATGGTCTTGCCCGCACCGGGTGGCCCGCTCATGAGCACGTGGTGTGCACCGGCGGCCGCGACGACCAGCGCCTCGACAGCGGCGTCCTGCCCGACGACATCGGCGAGCTCGGCCGAGTCGGCGACCGGTGGGTCGTCGTCGGCTGCGTCCGAAACCGCGGTGGGTACCGTGTCCCCCGGGTCATCCGCCTCGAGCTCGGCGCCGTGCAACACGGCCGTCGCCCTCAGATCGGCGACACCGACGACATCGATGCCGGGCACGAGTTGCGCCTCGGTGAGGTTCGCGCGGGGCACGACGACGCGGCCACAGCCGCGGCGCGCGGCCGCCATCACGGCCGGAAGCACTCCCGGCACCGCTCGGACTCGCCCGTCGAGGCCGAGCTCGCCGATGTGGACGCTGCGCGCGACGGATGCCGCATCCAGGACGCCCGCGCTCGCGAGCGCTGCGACGGCGATGGCGAGGTCGAACGCCGCGCCGTGCTTCGGGACATCCGCGGGGATGAGGTTGACGGTGATGCGTCGGCGGGGCAGCGGGAGTCCGCTGTTCATGCACGCGTTCGTCACGCGCTGCGCCGCCTCGGAGAGCGCCCTGTCACCGAGTCCGATGATGCGCAGATCGGGCTGCTGGTCAGTGAGGTCGGCCTCGACGTCGACGACCGTGCCGTCGAGGCCGACAAGGGCGATGGCCGCGGTACGGGCGACGGTCATCGGAGATCTCGCAGGTGCTCGATCGCGCCGGTGGCGGGGTCGGCTCCGATCACCGCGATCGCATCGACGCGCAACGCAGCGCCTCGCAGTTCACCGGCATGCACCCGACGCCACGCGTAGGCAAGCCGCCATAACCGCGCGAGCTTGACCGCCGACACCGCCTCGAGCGGATGCCCGTAGGCCACGCTCGTGCGCGTCTTCACCTCGACCACGACGACCTCGTCGCCCTCGCGGGCCACGATGTCGATCTCCCCGCCGGGCGCGCGCCAATTGCGGTCGAGCACGGTGAATCCCACCGCGATCAGATGAGCGGCGGCTCGGTCTTCGCCGGCCCGCCCGAGGACGTCCTTCGCTGCCATGACCCCAGCGTCGCCGGGCATCGCGTGTCATCCGCGCCACCTGGTCGATCCGGGGAGAGCGTGCGCCTCACGGCGCGGCGCGACCGCCTGTGGAGGAGCTCAGCTGTCGAGCGAGAGCTCTTCGGGCAGCTGGAAGTCGCGACGCGACAGCTCCTCGACGTTCACGTCCTTGAACGTCAGGACCCGCACCGACTTCACGAACCGGTCGGCCCGGTAGATGTCCCAGACCCACACATCGGTCATCGTGATCTCGAAGTAGAAGTCGTGCTCGGTGTCGCGGCGCACGACATTCACGTCGTTGGCGAGGTAGAACCGTCGCTCGGTCTCGATCACGTACTGGAACTGCAGGACGACATCGCGGTACTCCCGGTACAGAGCCAGCTCGAGTTCGCGGTCGTAATCCTCGAAGACATCGTCATCCATGGTGTCTCCATCCTAGAGCGACGGATGCCGCTCCCGACCGTCCGCACACGACGCTCACCACAGGGTGGGCGCGTCGGCGATCGCCCAGCTCGCGCGGTGGTGGGCGCTCAGCCCGTGCGCGCGGATCGCCGCGCGGTGGACCTCGCTGGCGTAGCCCTTGTTGCGATGCCACTCGTACGCCGGATGAGTCGGATGCAGCTCGGTCATCACCTCGTCGCGCGCGACCTTCGCGATGATCGACGCCGCCGACGCGCTCGCGCAATCGCGGTCCGCCTTGACCCGCACGATCACGGGCGCCCCGGGGTCGGCGGTCGGAGTGATGTAGTCGTGGTTGCCGTCGAGCAGCACGATCGCGTCGTCCACCTCGACACCCTGGCCGCGGAGGTCGGCGAGAGCACGCAGCGCCGCGTTGCCCATGGCGCGCATGATGCCGATCTCGTCGATCTCGGCAGCGCTCGACCAGCCGATCGCGGACGCGGACACCCATCCCCGAGCACGATCGCGCACGTCGGCCCGCCGTCGCTCGGCGACGAGCTTCGAATCGCGCAACCCGTTCGGAACACCCGCCTCGATCTCGACTTCGCCGAGTACCGCCGCGCCGATCGCCACCGGCCCCGCGAGAGCGCCGCGCCCGACCTCGTCGCACGCGATGACGAGCGGATGCCGCGCCAGCAGTTCGCGTTCGAACACGAGAGTGGGCTCGATGACCGTCACGGAGCGCCCGTGGTCGTCGGGGTCGGCGAGGGGACGGGAGAGCCGGAGGGCCCCGGGACGCCGGCGAAGACGTCGTGGTGGAAATCGAGCGCGCCGAAGCGCGAGAACGGCCAGGTGATGAGGAACGCGCGACCCACGACATCCGAGACGGGCACGAACCCCTTCCCCGGCTGATCCTGGTTGTATCGCGAGTCCTTCGAGCGGTACCGATTGTCGCCGAGAACCCAGAGCGAACCCTGCGGCACGGTGACGTCGAAGGCGATGCCCGACGCGGCGGCACCGGGTGACGGCACGGTGATGTACGACTGCTCGTCGATCGGCTGCCCGTTCACGGTGATCTGCCCGGCGGCGTTGCAGCAGACGACGTGGTCTCCCGGCAGGCCGATGATGCGCTTGATCAGATGGTCGTCGCTGTCGCTCGTGGAGAGCCCGACGAGGGAGAGCACCCAGTCGATTCCAGCGAAGATCGGATTCTGGGGCCCGGAGGCGGTCGTGCTCGGATCCAGCCAGCCGCCCGGGTCCTTGAAGACCACGATGTCGCCGCGCTGGTATCCGCCGAAATTCGGCGTGATCTCGTCGACGAGGATGCGGTCCTGCTCCATCAAGGTCGTCTCCATCGACGCCGAAGGGATGTAGAACGAGCGCACGACGAACGTCTTCACGAGGAACGACACGAGCACTGCGATGACGACGACGACCACGACGTCCCGCGCGAATCGCCAGGGTCCCCCGCGGCGACGGGTACGGATCGGCGCCGACGGCGTCTCGTCGGGGAGGGAGTGTTCTTCGGTGGTCATGCAGGTCCTCACGCGGCGTAACGAAAGCCGGCCATCAGCGTCTCACACAGCGCACCGCGACACACCCGACGCGACGGAGAGTCGTGGCCGGAAACGACGAACGCCCCGCTCGATGAGCGGGGCGTTCGGAAGGGGACCTCAGCGGTCGCGCTTCTCCTTGATCTTGGCCTTCTTGCCACGGAGGTTGCGCAGGTAGTAGAGCTTCGCGCGGCGCACGTCACCACGGGTGACGATCTCGATCTTGTCGAGAACCGGCGAGTGCACCGGGAAGGTGCGCTCGACGCCGACCTGGAAGCTGATCTTGCGCACCGTGAACGTCTCACGGACGCCGTCGCCCGAGCGGCCGATGACGACACCCTGGAAGACCTGCACGCGCGAGCGGCTGCCTTCGACGATGTTCACGTGGACCTTGACGGTGTCACCGGGGGCGAAGGCGGGGATGTCGGAACGGAGCGACGCGGCGTCGAGCTCGTCGAGGATCTGCATGATCTCTGCTTCCTGCAACCGCCACAGGTCGGCTGCATCGTTAGATGTACGGGGAATGTGCTCGTCCGCCGGAAGAATCTCCGGCACGCTCCCCTGAGGCAGAGCCCATCAGAGCACAAACAGCCATTCTGCCACGGATGACGAACGTCTCAAAACCGAGAGAGCGGATGCCGCGGCATCCGTCCTCGCGTCACTGTGCCCCGCGACTCGTCTCGGTGATGACGATGACCTCGTGCTCGCCCTGCGGGGCCGCCGGGCGCGGGCGCATCGGCGGGATGTAGCCCGTGCCGTCGGCGGCACGGAAGATCGCGCGGCCGGGCTTGGCTTCCCGCCACAGCTGCCGCAGCGTCAGCCACAGCAGCGCGACCCCGACGAAGATCGTGAGCACCATGACCGGTGCCCACCAAGACTCGCGGAAGAAGCCGAGCGAGATCGTGAGGAGGTGCCAGACGGCGAAGCCCGCGACATCCAGCCATGACACGGCGCGGCTCTCCCGCACGGTCGGGCGCGCGCGGACCAGAAGGGCGAGCAGCAGCTGGCCGACGAGCACCGAGGGGATCGCGATGAACAGCACCCAGAGGAACGCCCAGGCCCCGGCGTTGAACACGCCCCACCCGACGAACAGCCACGCCGGCAGCACGAAGGCGGCCGGGATGAGCCATCGGAAGAACGCGCGCCTGAGCCACATGACCCCGATGCTACGCCCGATGACGCCGCGCTCGGCGGCACCTTCGGCGATGCGGAGCCTCCTCTCAGCGGCGACAGCCGGGATCCGAGAGAATGGATCAGATACAGGAGGCACCACCCATGATCGAGCTGCGCACACCGACCGAGATCGAGCAGATGCGACCCGTCGGCCGGTTCGTCGCCGAGACGCTCGCGACGCTGCGCGACGAGACATCGGTGGGCACGAACCTGCTCGCGATCGACCGCCGCGCTCACGACCTCATCCGCCGCGCGGGGGCGGAGTCCTGCTACATCGACTACCACCCCTCGTTCGGGGCGAGCCCGTTCGGCAAGGTGATCTGCACGTCCGTCAACGATGCCGTGCTGCACGGACTCCCCCACGACTACGCCCTGCGCGACGGCGACCTCGTGACTCTCGACTTCGCGGTCTCCATCGACGGCTGGGTGGCAGACTCGGCGGTCTCCTTCGTCGTCGGCACCGCCCGCGACGAAGACCTGCGTCTGATCGAGACCACGGAGCGCGCACTCGACGCGGCGATCGCCGCAGCGACCGTCGGCCACAAAGTCGGCGACATCTCCCACGCGATCGCCGCGGTGGCGCGCGGCGAGGGCTACAGCATCAACACCGATTTCGGCGGACACGGCGTCGGACACATCATGCACGGCGACCCGCACATCCCGAACGACGGGAAGGCGAACCGCGGCTACCCGCTGCGCGACGGTCTCGTGATCGCGATCGAGCCGTGGTTCCTCGCGACGACCGACGAACTGGTCACCGACCCCGACGGCTGGACCCTGCGCAGCGCCGACGGTTCCCGGGGAGCGCACTCCGAGCACACGATCGCCGTCACCTCCGACGGCCCCATCGTGCTGACCGACCGGTCATTCCTCGGCGTCGACTGACTCCGCCGGCAGCAAGTCGGGGCGGCGCGCCCGCGTGCGCTCGACCTGCTGGTCGTGCCTCCACGCGGCGATGCGCCCGTGGTCGCCGCTGAGGAGGACGGGCGGCACGTCTCTGCCGCGCCAGCTCGACGGCTTCGTGTACGACGGGTACTCGAGGAGCCCGTCCTCGTGCGATTCCTCGACGAGGCTCTCGGGATTTCCGACCACCCCGGGAATGAGTCGTCCGATCGCCTCGATCATGGCCATCGCAGCGACCTCGCCGCCGTTGAGCACATAGTCGCCGAGACTCACGAGCCGAACCTCGCCGAGCCGCGCCGCCTCCTCGAAGACGCGCTCGTCGATGCCCTCGTAGCGTCCGCATCCGAACACGAGGTGCTCACGGGTGGACAGCTCCCGCGCGAGCGACTGGGTGAACCGCTCCCCCGCGGGCGACGGGAAGATGAGAGTCGGGGATGCCGCGGCATCCGCCACGATCGCATCGAGGGCCTCGCCCCAGGGTTCGGGCTTCATGACCATCCCGGCCCCGCCCCCGTACGGACTGTCATCGACGGTGCGATGACGATCGTGGGTGTGATCGCGCAGATCGTGCACGCGCACGTCGAGGATGCCGCGCCCCCGCGCCTTCCCGAGAAGGGAGACCTCGAGGACGTCGAAGAACGAGGGGAAGATCGAGACGACGTCGATGCGCATGTCAGCGCTCGTCGGTCTCGTCGTCGGTCTCGTCGTCCTCGGTTCCGGGAGCGGTCGGAGCCGGCTCGGGATCGTCGTCGACGAGATCCTCGAACAGACCGTTCGGCGGCGTCACGACCACACGACCGCCGTGCACGTCGACCTCCGGGACGATGGCCGACACGAACGGCACGAGCACCTCGCGCTCCCCCGCCTTGACGATGAGGAGATCCTGCGCGGGAAGGTGGTCGACGCGGACGACGCGCCCCACGCTCTGTCCCTCTCGTACGACGTCGAGTCCGACGAGCTGATGGTCGAACCAGGCATCGTCCTCGGCGGGGGCGGCGTCATCCTGGTCGATCCAGAGGATGGCGCGCACGAGGGAGTCCGCGCCGGTGCGGTCCTCCACGCCGTCGAAGAACACGACCGGGTGGGAGTTCATCCACCGGAACTCACGCACGGTGACGGTCTTGCCGAACCACTCCGAGGAGTCCGGCACCTGCAGGATGAACGCGGCACCGGGGACGAAGCGACCGTCGGGGTCATCGGTGTAGAGCTCGAGCTTGAGGGCGCCCTTCAGGCCATGGGCCTTCACGAGCCGGCCGACACGGAGCTGGGTCTTGCCGGGTCGGGGTGCGCGCACGCCGGAGCGCGCCCGCGCGTCGGGGCTGGGGGTCGCGGACATCAGTCGTCGGAGATGTCGACGCGCACCCGCCGGCCGGCGGCCAGGGCGGCCACGACCGTTCGCAGGGACTTGGCTGTGCGGCCGCCGCGCCCGATCACGCGACCACGGTCGTCGGGGTGGACGTGCACATCGAGCACATCCCCCCGCGGCGATGAGGTGGCCTCGATGCGTACGTCATCGGGACGATCGACGATCGCCTTCACGACGTGCTCGAGCGCGGCAGCCAGCACGGGCTCAGTCCTCGGTGGTCGAGGCGTCGGCCTCGGCCTCGTCCGCGGCGGGGGCCTCGTCGGCGGTCTCCGCGACGGGCTCCTCGGCCTTCTTCTCGACCTTGGGCTTGACGACCGACTTCTTGGCGGTGTCGGCCACGAACTCGGCCTTGCCCTCGGCGACCTTCACGGTCGAGACGGCGTTCTTGTCACCCTTGAACTGGCCCCAGTCGCCGGTGAGCTTGAGGAGCACGAGCACCTGCTCGGTCGGCTGGGCGCCGACGCTGAGCCAGTACTGCGCACGCTCCGAGTCGACCTGGATGAGCGAGGGCTCCTCGGTCGGGTGGTACTTGCCGATCTCCTCGATGACGCGACCGTCGCGCTTGGTGCGCGAGTCGGCGACGACGATGCGGTAGTAGGGCGCACGGATCTTGCCCAGGCGCTTGAGACGGATCTTGACAGCCACGATTCTCCTGAATGGTGTGTACGTGAATGAACGTCGCCTGGAGCGTGGGGTGCACACCCGGCGGAAGCTCGAAGGGGTGGATGTCGCCGGATAGAGGGTCGGGCGATGGTCCAGCGGTCTATTTTGCCAGAAGATGACGGATGCCGCGAACCGCCATGACTCGCTCTGCCAGACTGTGCGCGTGCCGCAGCCCTTCGCCGAGTCAGCGCGTTCCACCGTGGGTCTGGAATGGGAGCTGATGCTCGCCGACGCGGACTCCGGTGACCTCGTAGGCGCAGGCCCCGAGATCGTCGAGGCGCTGGCCGACGCGACGGCCTCGGAGCGATTCACGGTGACCGGCGAGCTGCTCACCAACACCGTCGAAGTGACGAGCGGCATCGGTCACACGGTCGCCGAGGCGGTCGGCGATGTCACGGACGCCATCAGCGCGGTGCGCTCCGAGACCGACCGGGCCGGCATCGAGCTGCTCTCGGCCGGAAGCCACCCCTTCGCGCAGTGGTACGAGCAGTCGGTGACCGACAAGACGCGCTACCACTCGCTCGTCGAGCGCACGCAGTGGTGGGGTCGCAACATGATGATCTGGGGAGTGCACGTGCACGTGGGCGTCGACGACGTCAGCAAGGTCATGCCGATCGTCGGCGCCCTGTCCACCTACCTCCCGCACCTGCTCGCGCTGTCGTCCTCGAGCCCGTTCTGGGCCGGGGAGCGCACGGGCTACGCGTCGAACCGCTCTCTCGTCTTCCAGCAGCTGCCGACCGCCGGGGTGCCGTGGGCCATCGACGACTGGGGCGACTTCGAGGCCTACCTCGACGACATGACCCGCACCGGCGTGATGGCCGACGCCACCGAGGTGAGATGGGACATCCGCCCGGCGCCGCGATGGGGAACCATCGAGGTGCGCGCGTGCGACGGGATGTCGACCGTCGCCGAGCTCTCCGCCGTCGCCGCCCTCACGCAGGCGTTGGTTGAGGACTTCTCCCGCCGCCTCGACGCCGGTGAGACGCTCCCCCGGCTTCAGCCGTGGTTCACGCGCGAGAACAAGTGGCGCGCCGCCCGCTACGGACTCGGTGCGCGAGTCATCGCCGACACGCACGGCCGTCAGGTCAGCGTTCGCGACGATCTCCTCGAGACGATCGGGCGCCTCGAGCCGGTCGCCGCCGATCTCGGTGCCGCTGACGAGTTGCGCGGGGTCGGCGACATCCTCAGCAAAGGCTCGAGCGCATCACGTCAGCTCGCGGTCGCCGATGGCGCGGACGGAGATCTGCGCGCCGTCGTGCGTCACCTGATCGCGGAGTTCCACGCGGGCGCGCCGGCGCGCCCCTGGCCGCCGTCGCGCGGCTGAGGCCCCTCGGCTGATCAGGAGCGCCCGAGCATCTTCTGCAGGTCGGCGAGGTCGGCCTCGCTCGGCGCAGCGTTGCCGCCGCCGAGCCCGAACCCGCTGCCGGTCGGCGCGGCCGGTTCGGAGGTGATGCCGGCGTTCTCGGCCGCACGCTTGGCCGGGTTTCCCGACCGCGAACCGCGGGCCTTCTGCTGCTTGCCCCGCTTGCCGCCGCCGTGGGCACCCGGAACCGGACCCATGCCCGGGATGGCGGGCACGCCGCCGCGCGCAACGGTCTTCATCATCTTCGCCGCCTGCTCGAATCGGTTGACGAGCTGGTTGACGTCGGTGACGGTCATGCCCGATCCGCGCGCGATGCGCAGGCGACGCGAGCCGTTGAGGACCTTGGGGTTGCGACGCTCCCCCGGGGTCATCGAGCGGATGATCGCCTCGGTGCGGTCGATCTCGCGCTCGTCGAAGTTCTCGAGCTGCTGCTTCATCTGGCCCATGCCCGGGAGCATCCCGAGCATCTTCTTCATCGAGCCCATCTTCTTGAGCTGCTGCATCTGCTCGAGGAAGTCCTCGAGGGTGAACTGTTCCTTCGCGAGCTTCTCGGCGACCTTCAGCGCCTCGGCCTCGTCGAAGGCCTGCTGCGCCTGCTCGATGAGGGTGAGGATGTCACCGAGGTCGAGGATGCGGCTCGCCATGCGGTCGGGGTGGAAGACCTCGAGGTCCTCGAGTCCCTCGCCGTTGGACGCGTAGATGATCGGTCGGCCGGTGATCGACGCGACCGACAGCGCCGCGCCGCCGCGGGCGTCTCCGTCGAGCTTCGAGAGCACGACACCGGTGAAGTCCACGCCCTCCTGGAAGGCGCGGGCGGTGGTGACGGCATCCTGACCGATCATCGCGTCGATCACGAACAGCACCTCGTCGGGGCTGATGGCGGCCCGGATGTCGGCAGCCTGCGTCATGAGCTCCGCGTCGACACCGAGGCGGCCGGCGGTGTCCACGATGACGACGTCGTGCTGCTGCCGCTTGGCGAACTCCACACCGTCGCGGGCCACCGTGACGGGGTCGCCGACGCCGTTGCCGGGCTCGGGTGCGAAGATCGTGGCACCGGCACGCTCGGCGACGACGGTGAGCTGCGTGACGGCGTTGGGGCGCTGCAGGTCGGCGGCCACGAGCAGAGGGGTGTGACCTTCCTTCTCGAGGAGCTTCGCGAGCTTGCCGGCGAACGTCGTCTTTCCGGAGCCCTGGAGTCCGGCGAGCATGATGACCGTGGGAGGGTTCTTCGCGAACTGCAGTCGGCGCTGCTCGCCGCCGAGGATCCCGACCAGCTCCTCGTTGACGATCTGCACGACCTGCTGCGCCGGGTTGAGCGCCCGGTTGACCTCGTCCCCGAGCGCGCGCTCGCGCACCTTCGCGGTGAACTCCTTCACCACCACCAGCGCCACGTCGGCCTCGAGGAGGGCCCGACGGATCTCGCGGACGGTGCCGTCGACGTCAGCCGGGGTCAGCTTGCCCTTGGTGCGAAGACCGCGGAAGGTCTCGGTCAGCCGGTCGGAGAGTGTGCCGAAAGTCGCCATGATGCGCCAAGTTTACGCGAGCAGCGTGCCGTTGACGGCGGTGAGGGCAGCGTCCAACGGCGTGGACAGCGCGGATGTCCCGGGGCCGGCGTGCGCCCATGCGCGCAGCGCCGCGAACAGGGCGCCCGCGTACGCTGCGGCGCGCACGTCCGCGACCAGTCGCGCCTGGCCACCCCCCGCGAGTCGCCGCGCGATCGCCCGTCCGAGCCGGGCCTGTCGTGTGGCCGCGTCGCGATCCAGCTCGCCGGCGACCCCCATCGCCTCGGCGTGCACGAGCGCGAGCGCCAGCGCGTCGGGGGCGAATCCGGCCGCGAGCTCCCTGAGCACTCGGCGCACCGCGGCATCCGGGTCGCCCTCCCCCGTGGCGAGATCCTCGACGGCGGCCGCGAGCCGTCCGTCGAGGCCGCTCCAGAGCACCTCCGCCTTCGAGTCGAAGTAGTTGAAGAAGCTCGAGCGGCTGACGCCGGCCCGCACGGTGATGTCGGCGACCGAGGTCGCGTCGTACCCCTGTTCGAGGAACAGCTCGCACGCGGCATCCGAGATCGTCTCGCGCGAGGTCGCGCGCGGTCGTCCGGATGCCATGCCCTCAGCGTACGGTCCCTCTCGCCCGACGCGGGCGTATTGTTGGACGCAGTCCAGCAATCAATGATCGGAGCATCGTGCTCGACATCCAGACCGTGGGCCTCGCGCCCGATTACGTGCCCTACCTCGACGGCTGGGCACTGCAGCGCCGCATCCACGCCGACGTCGTCGCCGGCACCCGGAACGACACCCTGCTGCTGCTCGAGCACGAGGCCGTCTACACGGCCGGCAAGCGCACCGAGCCGCAGGAGCGCCCGCAGGACGGCACGCCCGTCATCGACGTCGACCGCGGCGGCAAGATCACCTGGCACGGACCCGGCCAGCTCGTCGGCTACCCGATCGTGCGCCTGGGCGAGCCCGTCGACGTCGTCGCCCACGTGCGCCGCATCGAACGCCTCCTCATCGCCGCACTCGCCCGGCACGGCGTCGACGGCTACCAGGTCGAGGGACGCAGCGGCGTCTGGGTGCGCCGTCCGCTGTCGGAGGACAAGGTCGCCGCCATCGGCGTGCGCGTCGAGAAGGGCGTCACCATGCACGGATTCGCGGTCAACTGCGACAACACCCTCAGCGGCTTCGGCGGCATCATCCCCTGCGGTATCACCGACGCGGGAGTCACCACGGTCAGCGAGGTCGTCGGGCAGGATGTCGCGCCCCGCGACATCATCGCGTCGGTCGCCGAGGTCTTCGCCGGCGAGTACGCGGGGGCCGTCGCGTGAGCGCCGGGCCGGAGGGCCGCAAGCTGCTGCGCCTCGAGGTGCGCAACGCGGAGACCCCCATCGAACGCAAGCCCGAGTGGATCAAGACCAAGGCGAAGCTCGGCCCCGAGTACCGGGAGCTTCACGCTCTCGTGAAGAACGAAGACCTGCACACCGTGTGCCAGGAGGCGGGATGCCCCAACATCTTCGAGTGCTGGGAGGACCGCGAGGCCACCTTCCTCATCGGCGGCTCGCAGTGCACCCGCCGCTGCGACTTCTGCCAGATCGACACCGGCAAGCCCGCCGATTACGACACCGACGAGCCGCGCCGGGTGGCGGAGAGCGTCACTCGGATGCAGCTGCGCTACGCCACCGTCACCGGCGTCGCCCGCGACGACCTCCCCGATGAGGGCGCATGGCTGCACGCCGAGACCGTGCGTCAGATCCACGCGCAGAACCCCGGCACCGGAGTCGAGATCCTCGCGACGGACTTCTCCGGAAACCCCGACCTGCTCGGCGAGGTGTTCGCGGCGCGCCCCGAGGTGTTCGCCCACAACGTCGAGACCGTGCCGCGCATCTTCAAGCGCATCCGTCCCGCCTTCCGCTACGAGCGATCACTGGGCGTGCTGACCCAGGCCCGCGCGGCAGGCCTCATCACGAAGTCGAACCTGATCCTCGGCATGGGCGAGGAGCCCGCAGAAGTCGTACAGGCGCTGCAGGACCTCCACGATGCCGGCACCGACATCATCACGATCACCCAGTACCTGCGGCCGACCCCGCGCCACCTCCCTGTGGCGCGCTGGGTGAAGCCCGAGGAGTTCGTCGAATTCAAGCAGGAGGCCGAGCGCATCGGGTTCCTGGGCGTGCTCGCGGGGCCGCTCGTGCGCTCGTCGTACCGGGCCGGGCGCCTCTGGGCGCAGTCGATGCTCGCCAAGGGCCGCGACATCCCTGAGGACCTGCAGCACCTCGCCCGCGACATCCAAGCCGGCGACACCACCTTCGCGCAGGCGGTGTGACAGGTCTCAGTCGGCCGAACTGACCGACGAGACCTGACCGTCGGAGTCGAGGTTCACGAGCAGCGCGTCGTCGGCGCCTTCGGGATCGAGCGCGTACTCGAGAACTGCGAACGGCTCGGTGCCGTCGTGCTCGTCCGCGAGGATCGTGAGACTCGTGAGTGTGAGAGCGCGGATAATGTCGATGTGGTCGTCGCCCGAGACATCCACGAGGAAGTCCTCCAGCTCGTCGCCGAGGCGTTCCTGCTGCTGCAGCACGTACTCGGTGACCTCGCTCGTGCGGTCGTCGAGCTCGCCGACCATGGCATTGCGGGCCATGAGGTCGACCCGCTCGAGGGCAGAGATGAGGGCCGCCGCCGTGTCGAGCGCCGCGGTGGTGACATCCTCCTGATCGGGCGCCGTGAGATCGACCGTCACCGACTGGTCGCCGAACTCGACCGTCTCCGACCAGAAGATCGATCCGTCGGGGCCGGACTCGAGGAGTCCGAAGAAGTCGTGCTCGATCGCCATGTCCCCATGAAACCAGCAGGACTGCCCGGGCGGTAGCCCGACGCGCTCAGCCGACGAGAGCCTCGACGAACACGTGCGGGGTGAAGCCGGTGAGATCGCCGATCCCCTCGCCCTGCCCGAGGAGCTTCACCGGGATGCCGGTGCGCTCCTGCACGGCGAGCACGAAGCCGCCCTTCGCCGAGCCGTCGAGCTTCGTGATGACGAGCCCGGTGACGCCCGCGTGCTCGAGGAACGCCTGCGCCTGCAGGACGCCGTTCTGCCCGGTCGTGGCGTCGAGCACCAGGAGCACTTCGCTGATCGGTGCGAGCTTCTCGATCACGCGCGTGATCTTGCCGAGCTCGTCCATCAGGCCGCCCTTGGTGTGCAGACGCCCCGCGGTGTCGACCAGCACGATCTGCGTGTCGTGGTCCTTCGCATATTGGATGGTCTGGAACGCGACCGATGCCGGATCCTGGCCCTCCTGCTGCGGCCGCACGATCTCCGCGCCGCCGCGCTCCGCCCACGTCGCGAGCTGCTCGACGGCCGCGGCGCGGAACGTGTCGGCCGCTCCGACCACCACCGAGCGGTCGAACCGCTGCAGATAGTGCGCGAACTTGCCGATCGTCGTGGTCTTCCCCACGCCGTTCACACCGACGACCAGCACGATCGCCGGGCGCTCGGTGAGGCGCAGCGTCGTGTCGAACTTCGCGAAGTGCTCCTCGAGGGTCTCCCGCAGCATCCGTTGGAGGTCCTTCGGATCCGTCGTGCGGAACCGGTCGACCTTCTCGCGCAGCTCGTCTACGATGCGCTCGGAGATGTCGGGCCCGAAGTCGGCCGTGATGAGCGCCGTCTCGAGGTCGTCCCAGGTCGTCTCGTCGATGACCGGTTTGACGAACATGCCCCTCAGAGCACGCCCCAGCGACCAGGATCTTTCCGCCATGACTCCAGCCTACGGCGCCGCCGTGGCCGCCTCCCGCACGCGCTGCCCGACGACCGCCGACACGCCGTCCTGCCGCATCGAGACGCCGTACAGGGCGTCCGCGATCTCCATCGTCCGCTTCTGGTGCGTGATGACGATGAGCTGACTCGAGGCGCGCAGGCGCTCGAACACCGAGAGCAGGCGACCGAGGTTCGCGTCGTCGAGGGCCGCCTCGACCTCGTCGAGGATGTAGAAGGGGCTGGGCCGTGCGGTGAAGATCGCGACGAGCAGCGCGACCGCCGCGAGGGAGCGCTCTCCCCCCGAGAGCAGCGAGAGCCGCTCCACCTTCTTGCCGACCGGCCGCACCGAGACCTCGATTCCCGTGATGAGGGGCTCCTCGGGGTGGGTGAGCGAGATGCTGCCCGTGCCGCCGGGGAACAGCATCGGGAACACCTCGGTGAAGGCTTCGCGGGTGTCCTCGAACGCGGCGAGGAAGATCGTCTGCATGCGCTCGTCGAGCTCGCCGATGATCGTGACCAGGTCGGCGCGGGTCTGGGTCAGGTCGGCGAGCTGCTCGGTGAGGAAGACGTGTCGCTGCTCGAGTGCGGCGAACTCCTCGAGCGCGAGCGGATTCACACGGCCGAGCTGGGCGAGCTTGCGCTCGGCCTCCGCGAGCCGCTTGCGCTGCGTGGCGCGGTCGAAGGGCACCGGAGCCGGATCCTCGTCGGACACGGACTCGTCTGCCGACTCGGAGTCGACCAGCACGGGGTCCGGCGGGATCGCGACCTCCGGCCCGTATTCCGCGACGAGAATGTCCTCCTCGAGGGCGAGCTCACTCGCGACGCGTTCGAGCAGGCTCGTGACGTGCAGACGCTTCTCGTGCATCTGCAGCTCGATGCTGTGCACGCTCTCGGTCGTGGCGGCCAGCCGTTCCCGGGCCGTCCCCTCCTGCCGTCGCAGCTCGGCGAGCTCGGCGGTCACCTGTGTACGCGCCGCCTCGGCGGCAGCGAGGGCGACACGCGCCTCACTGACCGAACGATCGACCGAGTCGAGCACGGCGGGAAGGCGACCGGCGACGTCCGCGGCGATCTGACGCTGCGCCCGCCGGAGCACCGTGCGCCGGGCGGATTCCTCCGCTGCGGCGCGTTCGCGCTCCCGCTGTCGTTCGAGGGCGTCGACCCGCGCCTCCTGCGCGCGCACACGCTCCTTGAGCGTCTCGACCTCCAGACGCGTCTGCATCTCCGACTCTCGCGCACCGTCGAGCGTCGCGAGCAGTCCGTCGCGCGCGGACGCGTCGAGGATGGGCCGCGGCGCCTCGAGCGCCGTGTCGAGGCGGTCACGGGACACCTTGGCCGCATCGACCGCTTCGTCGACGGCGCTCTGCGCCTGCCCGAGGGTGGTCGTCAGTCGGTCGCACTCCGCACTGGCCGACTCGTGTCGCACGGTCGCCCGGTTGACCTGCTCGGCGTGTGCGGCGACGGCGGCGTCATTCGCGCGCAGGTCGTCGAGCGCTCGCCGTGCCGCGTGGCGCATCTCGGCGAGCTCGGCAGTGCGCTCGGCCAGAGCCTCGCGCAGCGAGTCGGCGACGACGGTGATCTCTGACACTCGGGATGCCGCGGCATCCCGCTGCGCGGCGAGCTCGAGGCGCGAACGGCCGGCCCCGGAGCCCGCGCGGATCGTCTGGGACGTCACGTGCTCCCCGGCCCGTGTGACGCAGACGATCGACGGGTGCGATCGCGCGACACGGTGCGCGCTCTCCAGGTCGTCGACCACGACCACCTGGGCGAGCAGCCGTTGTATGCCGTCCGGGGCATTCACGACGGAGACGGCCGCGACGGCATCCGGGATGACCGGCTCATCGACATCGGTGTACGGCGCGGCGAAGACGATGTCGACAACGCCGTCGTCGTTGCGGCGGACCGCGTCCGCCGCGACGAAGCCGGTCTCCGCGGAGTCGACCAGCACGCCCTCTGCCACCGCGCCCAGAGCGGCCGCGATCGCCGCCTCGTATCCGGCCGTGACCTTCACGGCGTCGGAGACGAGCCCCCGCACCCCGGCCCCACCCTCGGCGACGAGCGCGGCGGCCCCGTTTCGCACGTCGAGCGCGCGGGCGAGCGCGGCGGCCTCGGCCGTCAGCGCCTCTGCTTCGCGCTCGGCGGCGTGCAGGCGTTCGCGGATGCCCGCGACATCCGACTCGAGCTCGTTCGCACGGCGCTGCGACTGCTCGTACGCCGTCGCGAACTCGCCCGCGGATCGCTCCGGCGCAAGATCGGGATCGAGGCCGGCGAGAACGGCGGCGGCCTCCTCCCGGCGCTGCACGGCCGCGTCGAGTGCGCGCTGCTGACGGTCGACCGCGGCTTGCACGGCCGCGAGCGCAGACTCGGCGGCCTCCGCCGACCCGCGCAGCGCGGTGAGGCGCATGTCGTGCTCGGACACGAGTGCGCTCTGCGCCGCGATGTCCGCGTCGAGGGCGTCGAGCTCGGCGCGGGCCCGGATCACGGTGCGCGCCGCGGCGGCCGCAGCATCCTCGGCGTCACCCCGACCGCCCGCGATGCGGTCGACCTCCTCGCGGGCCTCGTCGATCATTCCCTGCGTGACGGTGGCGACCGCGGCGCCGGCCTCGTCGTCCTCGCTCAGCAGGGCGAGACGCTGGCCCGCGAGGGCGTAGAGCGCGCGAAGGCGCTCCTGCACCTGTTCGAGCCCGAACGCGGTGCGTCGGGCGTCGTCGACCAGCTCGGAGCGCTGCTGCGCCTCGAGCGCCTGCACCCGCAGCCGCAGGGTCTCGACCTGGTCCTGCAGAGCGATCCGTTCGGCGTGTCGGGTCTGTTCGTTCTGCGTCGCGAGGGTGAGCTCGGCCCGCAGCCGAACGAGCTCGTCAGCGTAGAGCCGTGCCTTCGCGTCGCGCACCACGGCGGCGATCGTGGCGGCTTCACGCGCGATCTCGGCCTGCCGGCCGAGCGGCTTGAGCTGGCGACGCACCTCGCCGGCGAGGTCGGACAGGCGAAGCAGGTTCGCTTCCATCGCCTCGAGCTTGCGCAGCGTCTTCTCCTTGCGGCGGCGGTGCTTCAGAATGCCCGCGGCCTCCTCGATGAAACCGCGGCGATCCTCCGGCGTGGCCTGCAGCACCGTGTCCAGACGCCCCTGTCCGACGATCACGTGCATCTCCCGGCCGAGCCCGGAGTCGCTGAGCAGCTCCTGCACGTCGAGGAGGCGGCATCCTTCGCCGTTGATCGCGTACTCGCTGGTGCCGTTGCGGAACAGCGTGCGACTGATCGTCACCTCGGCGTATTCGATCGGCAGTGCGCCGTCGGAGTTGTCGATGGTCAGTGTGACCTCTGCGCGGCCGAGGGGTCCACGCGTCGATGTGCCCGCGAAGATGACGTCTTCCATCTTCGCGCCGCGCAGGGTCTTCGCACCCTGCTCCCCCATCACCCAGGCGAGCGCGTCGACGACGTTCGACTTGCCCGAGCCGTTCGGACCGACGATGGCCGTCACTCCCGGTTCGAACGCGAAGGTCGTCGGCTGGGCGAACGACTTGAACCCTTTGAGCGTCAGGCTCTTCAGGTGCATCCGTTCATCCTCCGGGCTCGTTCGGGTAAACCCCCACGGTACCGGAGCGGCGCCGCCGATCAGGCACCCCACGCGAGCGGATGCCCCAGCTCACCGCGGGGGCGCGACGCGCCGCGACACGCCCGGGCGCTTGACTCGTCTGTACGTCAGCCGATAGCGTGCTCAACCGCACCACGACATCGAGAGGAGGTTGCCATGATCACCATCCACACCACCGGATTCCCGCGCACTCGCGCCGTGTCGGCAACCGTCCCCGCTGTCATGGGACTCGCCGGCACCGGACTGCGCACCGCGTAGGTCAGGTCGACGCTCCGCGCCGTCCGCCGCCCTCCCGCCGTCACCGACGGCCGCGCCCACCGGGCGCCTCTCGACCTCCGGGTCCGCCTCGCCGCCTACGACGGTTTCGTCCGCGGCATCCCCTCGTCCGCGCTGCGGCGCGCACGCCGTCGACCGTCCGGTCGACGAGTCTCCCCTCGAAGGAACCCCCATGAACACCCTGCTCACCCCCGCGCCGCAGCGCCCCGCTGCCACGCACCACGCCGAGATCGAGCGGTCCCACCCGCCCCATACCGGCCTGCTCGATCGCTGGGCGATGCATCTCGGCCTCCGGCTGATCCTCTGGGGTCAGCGGATGTCGCGTCTCACCGCCGATCGCGAATCGCACCGCCTCCGCGACGATGTCGAGTCCGCTCGCCGCCGCCGCGAGGCGGAGTGGGAGCGCGCCGCGCTCCTTGACATCCGTCGCTGACGGCACCGGTCGGGGGACCTCTGCGGACCCCCGACCTCTCACCCCTGCAGAAGGAATCCCCCATGGACACCCCTCCCGTGAGCTTCGTCCCGCTCACGATCCCCGCGCGCATCGACGACGCGGACGCCACCGACTTCATCGACATGGTCGAGGTGCGCAACCGCATCTACCTCGAGATCTCCGGCAATGCCGACGAGGACCAGACGCCTGCCGAGCTTCTCCCCCACTACCAGGACGACCCCGATCGCACCCGCCTTGTCTGGCTCGTGCGCGACGAGGGCGCTCCCATCGGTCGAGTGACGGTCGACGCCTTCCACACCCCCGGTGCCCGATCCGCCTACCTGCTGGTCGAGCTTCTGCGGGAGGTCTGGGGGCGCGGCATCGGAACGGCGGGGTTCGACCTCGCCGAACGCACCGCGCGCGAACTGGGCCGCACGGTGATGCAGACGTTCGCCGAGCACCCCGCGGCATCCGGCGAACACCTCGCGTCACCCACCGGGTTCGGCCGCATCCCCCGTGATCACACCGCTCGTTTCCTCGAGGGCCGCGGCTATGTGCTCGGCCAGGTCGAACGCAAGAGCGTGTTCGACCTGCACGCCGACGCCTCCGTGGTGGTCGCCGCGGGCGAGGCGGCGGCCGAGTTCGCTGTCGGCTACGAGGTCGTGCAGTGGGAGTATCCGACGCCCGAGGAGTTCACGCTCGACTACGCCTGGATGAAGTCGCGCATGTCGACGGACACGCCCGTCGGTGACATGGAGGTCGACGAGGAGGTGTGGGACGCGGACCGCGTGCGCCGTATGGAGCAGCGCTACCTCGACAGCGGGGAGCGCGTGCTCGTGACGGCCGCCCGCCATGTCGCATCCGGACGACTCTGCGCCTTCAACGAGCTCGCCAGCCGCACCGATCCGACGCTCGCCTCCTCCCAGATGGACACGCTCGTGCTCTCGGAGCACCGGGGACATCGGCTCGGCATGCTCGTGAAGTGCGCAGGACTGCGACGCTGGCGGGAGCTCGTGCCCGACTCGCCCCGGCTCCTCACCTTCAACGCGGAGGAGAACCGGCCGATGCTCTCGATCAACGAGACCCTCGGATTCACGCCGGCCGCCTACATCGGCGCGTGGCGGCGAGACCTGGAGTGACCCGACGCGGTGTCAGCGTGCGCTGCGGCGCCGCTGGCACCGCGGGCAGAAGTGGCTCGACCGGTTGGTGAAGCTCACCCGCAGAATCGGCGTGCCGCAGCGCGGGCACGGCTGGCCGGTGCGGCCATAGGCCCGCAGCGAGTGGGCGAAGTAGCCGGCCTGCCCGTTGACGTTCACGTACTGCGCGTCGAAGCTCGTGCCGCCCTCGGCGAGAGCACGCTCGAGCACCACACGCACCTCGTCGAGAAGGCGGGTGACGGTGCGCGTAGCGAGCGCCCGGGCCGGAGTCTCCGGGTGCACGCGCGCCGCCCACAGCGACTCGTCGGCGTAGATGTTGCCGATCCCGCTGACGGTCGTCTGATCGAGCAGTACGCGCTTCACGGCCGACACGGATGCCCCCACCCGACGCCGGAACAACGCCTCGTCGAACGCGGGGTCGAGCGGATCGCGCGCGATGTGCGCGGCCTGCACCGGTACCAGCGCCACGTCCGAGCCGAATCCGCCCGCGGCGCCGTCGATCGTCGGCACGAGATCGTCGATCGCGAGCGACCCGAATGTGCGCTGGTCGGCGAACACCACCGCGAGCTCTCCGTGCCGCGGGTGGGCGAGCTCGATGCGCACGCGTTCGTGACGCTCCGCCGGCGCGCCGGGCGCGCGCAGCAGCAGCTGGCCGCTCATACCAAGATGACCGACGACCGCCCGGGCTGCGGCATCCGTCTCGATCGGCAGCCAGAGGAACTTGCCTCGGCGCACCGCACCGGTGAGCACACGACCGGTGAGGGCGCTCTCGAAATCGGATGCCGCGCCCCGGTGGCGCGTCAGGGCACGGTCGTCGAGCACCGTGACGCTGACAACGCGGGCACCGGTGACGGCGGGCGCGAGACCCGCGCGCACGACCTCGACCTCGGGAAGCTCAGGCACGCCCGGACAGCGTGTTCCACGCGGCGAGGGCGGCGGCCATCTCCGCGTGCTTCTTGCTCGTGCCCGACCCGCTGCCGGCGACGTCACCGACGGCGACACGCGCGGTGAACACCCGCGCATGGTCGGGTCCGTCGGAGGCCACCGAGTAGGTCGGTGCCGGGCGACCGAGCCGTGCGGCGAGCTCTTGCAGGCTCGTCTTCGGGTCGATCGCCGCGCCGTAGCGGTCGGGGTCGGCCAGGAGCGGCTCGATGAGCCGCAGCACGAGGCCGGTCGCCGCGTCGGCTCCCGCCGAGAGATAGGTGGCGCCGATGAGCGCCTCCGTCGTGTCCGCGAGGATGGAGTCCTTGTCCCGCCCGCCGGTGAGCTCTTCGCCTCGGCCGAGGCGCACATATTCGCCGATGCCGACCCGCCTCGCGGTCTCGGCCAGGGCAACCGTGGAGACGACGCTCGCGCGTCGCTTGGCGAGCGCCCCTTCGTCGAGATCGGGATTCTCGCGATAGAGCTTCACTGTCACGGCCTGCCCCAGCACCGAGTCGCCGAGGAACTCGAGGCGCTCGTTGTGCGGGATCTGCCCGTGCTCGTACGCGTACGACCGATGCGTCAGGGCCAATGCCGCAAGCTCGGGGTCGATGTCGACCCCGAGCTTGCGGAGGAGTGCGGAGGTGTCCGCGGAGACGTCGCTCACCGAGCGGGTCTCAGATGTCTGCGACCTTGCGGCCCTTGTACTCGAGGAACAGCTCGGTGCCCTGCGAGTCGGTGACGACCTTCGCCTGGTGGGGGCGGCTGTAGACAACCTTGCCGTTCTCGATGGTCTTGACCAGCGCGGGCGCTTCGGCCTTCCACTGCGCGCGGCGCGAGCGGGTGTTCGAGCGCGAGACCTTGCGCTTCGGAGGGTTACCTGCCATGGGTCTTCCTTTTCGTTCTAGGAGTTCTGGGGTGTCCGCCCGGACTCGCCGGACTCATCGTTCTGTTCCGCTGCGAACTTCTCCAGTGCCGCCCAGCGTGGATCGAGGGCCTCACCGGATGTCGCGCCGCTCTGCTCGTCCAGAAGCTCGCCGGTCTCGGGGTCGAGACCGGGGCACTCTGGCCGGCACACCGGCTGGAACGGAAGCGAGAGGACGATGGCATCCCTGACCACAGTTTCAAGATCCACGTGGTCGTCTTGAACCTCGAAGTCGTTCGCTTCCTCTCCAGGATACGCGAAAAGCTCCTGGAACTCGACATCGACGGGCGCGGCGATCTCGGTGAGGCATCTGCCGCAGATGCCTTCGTAGTCGGCGTGCACGTCGCCGGTGGCGAGAATCCCCTCGTGCACCGACTCCAGCCGCACATCGAGCTCGACGGCCGAACCCGACGGGACGGCCACGAGACCCTCGCCCCACTTCTCGGCGAGCGGCACGTCGATCGAGTGCTCGCGCATCTCGCCGGGACGGCGCACGATGTCGCGGACGTTCAGGCTGAAGGGGCCGGGCCGGGAGTTCCTCACCCCGGAATCCTAGCCCGGCAGGGAACGCGCGGGGCCGGTCAGATGCCGCGCGCGCCGGTGTCGAGGAACCGCGCCACCGGGGCCGGAACGTACGGCGAGACATCGCCGCCGAGCCCCGCGACCTGACGCACCAGAGAACTCGACACGAGCGCATGGGAGGGGTCGGGGAGGAGGAAGACGGTTTCGATACCGGCGAGGTGACGGTTCACGATCGCCATGGGCGTCTCGTAGGCGACATCCACCTGGGAACGGATGCCCTTGACGAGCACTCCCGCGCCCACGTCGGTGGCGTAGTCGACGAGGAGCCCGACACTCCACGACGCGACGGTGATCTTGCCCGGCACCTCGGCCTCGGCGATCGACTGCTCGAGGAGGCTCAGACGCTGAGCGATGGGCAGCATTGCCTCTTTGCCGGGGTTGTGGACCACCAGCACGTGGATCTCGTCGTACAGCGCGGCGGCCCGACGGATGACGTCGAGGTGACCGAGGGTGGGCGGATCGAACGATCCGGGAACGACGGCGATCCGATTGCTCACGCGGCCAGCCTAGTCGGGCGCGTCACGCGAGCCGGCCCCGAGTCAGTTCTTGCCGAGGGCCGCGCGCGTGTCGTCGTCGAGCCGCCGCTCGATCGCATCCCGCAGACCAGGGTGCGCCGTCAGCTGCGGATCGTCCGCCAGCAGTACGGATGCCTCGTCCCGCGCCTCCGCGATCAGATCGGCGTCGGCGACGACCCGCAGCAGGCGCAGCGAGCTGCGCGCGCCGGACTGCGCTGCGCCGAGCACATCTCCCTCGCCCCGCAGCTCGAGGTCGACCTCGGCGAGGACGAAGCCGTCGAGGGTGGCGGCCACCGCCTCCACCCGCTCGCGCGCCGGGCTGCCGACAGCCGCCTCCGTCACGAGGAGGCACAGCCCCGGCACCGAACCGCGACCTACCCGGCCTCGCAGCTGGTGCAGCTGCGAGACGCCGAAACGGTCGGCATCGAGCACGATCATCGTCGACGCGTTCGGCACGTCGACCCCGACCTCGATCACCGTCGTCGCGATGAGCAGGTCGACCTCGCCCGCGGCGACGCGGCGCATGACGGCATCCTTCTCGTCGCTCGGCATGCGCCCGTGCAAGATCTCGATGCGCACCTGAGCGAATCGCGGGAGCTGCGACAGGAGGGTCGCCACCTGGGCGACTCCCCAGGTCGGTCGGGAGGCTGCGGCATCCGTCGCCGACGGCGCGTCGCCCGGTTCGTCGACGTCCACGTCGATCGCGGCACACACGACGAACACCTGGCGGCCGGCCGCGACCTCCTCGGCAGCGCGATCCCACACCCGGCCGAACCAGCTCGGCTTCTCGGCGAGCGGCGCGACGAAGCTCTCGATGCCGGCGCGGCCGGGAGGCAGGGTGCGGATCGTTGAGACGTCGAGGTCTCCGAAGACCGTCATCGCGACGGTGCGCGGGATCGGGGTGGCGGTGAGCACGAGCACATGCGGGGCGGTGCCCTTCGCGCGCAGGGCGTCGCGCTGCTCGACCCCGAACCGGTGCTGCTCGTCGACGACGACGAGGGCGAGGTCGGCGAACGTCGTCGTGGCGCTCAACAGGGCGTGCGTGCCCACGACGATGAGCGACTGACCGGATGCCACCCGCAGCGCCGCCCGGCGACGGTCGGCCGCCGGCATCTGACCGGTCAGCAGCGTCGGGATGAGCTTCGCGGACAGGTCGGGTCCGAGCATCGCGGCGATCGATCGCAGATGCTGGGCGGCGAGCACCTCGGTCGGTGCGATGAGCGCCGCCTGCCCGCCGGACTCGGCGACCTGCAGCATCGCGCGCAGCGCGATGAGGGTCTTCCCGGACCCGACCTCGCCCTGCACGAGCCGGTTCATCGGACGCTCGGCGACGAGGTCTGCGGCGATCTGCTCTCCGACCGAGGCCTGATCGTCGGTGAGCGCAAAGGTGAGCCGGGCGTCGAAGGATTCCCGCAGCTCGCCGGCAGGGCGTGGTCGTGCGTGCAACGCCGCCACCGCCGCTCGTTGCTGAAGGAGCCCCGCTTGGAGCACGAGGGCCTCTTGCATCCGCAGCGTCTGCTGCGCGGGGGCGACATCGTCGATCACCGACGGCCGATGGATGTGCTCGAGCGCCGTGCGAGCGGGAAGCAGGGCGTGACGGCGCCGCAGGTCGTCGGGGAGCGGGTCGTCGACCTCACCGAGACCGTCGAGCGCCCCTTCGACGGCCTTGGCGATCGTCCACGTCGCCACGGCGGCCGTCGCCGGGTACACCGGGATCGGACGGCTCGCCAGCGCCTGCGCGGTCTGGGCCGCGGTCTCCAGATCGTCGAAGAGCTGGTAGTCGGGGTGCGCGAACTGCTTGCCGCCGCGGAACTCCCCCACCTTGCCCGAGAACATCCCCCGCCGGCCACGTCGCAGCTCACCCATCCGCCAGGACTGATTGAAGAACGTGAGGGAGAGCTGTCCCTCGCCATCGGAGATCACGACCTCGAGCAGCGAGCCGCGGCGGTTGTGCATCCGCCTCTCGGCGACCGACACGATCTCCGCGACGATCGACACCTGCTCACCGACCGTCAACGAGGCGATGGGCGTCAGTTCGCCCCGCAGCGCGTAGCGCCGCGGGTAATGCGCCAGCAGATCACCGACGCGGGCCATGCCGAAGGCCTTCGTCAGCGCCTTCGCGACCTTGTCGTCGAGCACATCGCCGAGCGGCGAATCGAGACGCAGCGGCGGCATGCTGCGAGTCTAGGGCGGGCCGCCGACAGGCCCGTCGCTATCGTGGGACGGTGACCCGGATCATCGCGGGAGCGGCCGGCTCCCTCACCCTCGAGGTGCCCGACGCCGGCACGCGGCCGACGAGCGACCGTGTGCGCGAATCGCTGTTCGGCGCGCTGGAGTCGGCCGATGCCCTGCGCGGCGCGCGCGTGCTCGACCTCTACGCAGGCTCCGGTGCGCTCGGCCTCGAAGCGATCAGTCGCGGTGCCCACCGCGCCGATCTCGTCGAGAAGGCGCCGCGGGCCGCTGTGGTCGCCGAGCGCAACGCCGCGCGGGTACGCCGAGCCGTGCCCGCCGCGACCGTGCGCGTGCACCGCGCTGCCGTCGAGGCGTTCCTGCGCGGGTTCTCGGACGACATCGACCTCGCCCTGATCGACCCGCCCTACGCGGTCGACGAGCAGGAGATCACCCGGGTGCTGACGCTGCTGATCCCGCACCTTGCGACGCACGCCGTCGTCGTCGTCGAGCGGGACGCCCGCTCCCCCGAGCCCCTCCTGCCGCCGGGCCTGCGCGTGTTCCGCGATCGGCGCTACGGCGACACGACCCTGTGGTGGATCGAACCCGACGACGGCGACGAACCGGGCACCGCCTAGCCCCGCGCGGAATCCCAGTCGCGGTACGGATCCCAGCCGGGAGGCCGGGTGACGGGCTCGCCGTCGAGCCGAAGGGCGATATCACCGGCCGGTCGCACGACTCCGATGGGACGGAACGGAGCCGGCACCGCAGCGCCCGCGGGATACGTCGCCAGCAGCGCGTGGTCCTCGCCGCCGCCGAGCGCGCGCTCTCTGTCCGGGCCGAGGGCCGCGGCATCCAGATCGATAGTGACGCCGGAGGCGCGGGCCAGTCGCGATGCATCGAGGGCGAGCCCGTCGGAGACGTCCATCATCGCCGTGGCTCCGGCGCGCGCGGCGATCACCCCCGCCCCGATGGGCGGCGAGGGGCGCAGCTGCGCGACGACGAGCTCGTGATCCTCGGGCGAGAGGCGCGCGCCCATCACCGGAACCGGCTGCCCGGCGTCGTCACGGAACCGAGTGAACAGGATGTCGAGCCCCGCCGCCGCACGGCCGAGCTCCCCGGCGATCGCCACGACGTCGCCGACCCTCGCCCCGGCGCGGGTCACCGGCGTCGTCACCGGTATGCCGAGAGCGGTCACCGCCACGGTCAGCGTGTCGGAGACGGTCAGATCCCCGCCCTCCACCGAGCAGCCGGGCGCCAGCGCATCACACGCCGCACGCAACCCCCGGGCCACGTCGGTCACGAACGACAGGCGAGTGTGGTCGGGCATCGCGAGCGCCACGAGCAGGGCCGTCGGGGTCGCTCCCATCGCCGCGACATCCGCGAGATTGACGGCCGCCGCCTTCCAGCCCAGGTCGAACCCGCTCGTCCATGCGAGCCGGAAGTCGGGTCCGTGCACCAGCGTGTCGACAGTGGCGACCATCCGACCCGAGGGAGCCGCGATCACGGCGGCATCGTCGCCGGGGCCGACCTCCGCGCGCGACGCGCCCACCTCCGCGAGGATCGCTGCGAGCACCTCGCCCTCCGACAGGGCGGCGACCGTCGGATCGGCGTCGTGCTGCGGCATCCCCCCACGCTACTCGGCGGCGGGACAGGTGCGAGTCGCTAGCCTGGACGGATGAGTCGGATGTCGCGCGCCCTCCTCGCCGCGACGGCGGCCGGATGCCTCGTGCTCACCGGCTGCGCCAGCACCGTCGCGCTGCAGCCCGCTCCGAACTCCGGCGCGTCAGCCTGCGCCGACATCTCGGTGCGTCTGCCATCCGACCTCGTCGGCAAGGAGCGCCGGTGGACCACCGCGCAGGCCACCGCAGCATGGGGGGACCCCGCTGCTGTGCTCTTCACGTGCGGTGTGACCCCGCCCGGCGCGACAACGATGCCCTGCCGCACGGTCGACGGCGTCGACTGGCTCGTCGATGACACCGACGCACCGCGCACACTCGTCACGACCTTCGGGCGGGTGCCCGCGGTGCAGCTCTACATCGACACCGACCCCACGGGCGGAGTGTCGAGCATCGACGCCCTCACTGCGCTCGGCCCGCTCATCTCGGCGTACACGACGGTGACATCCGAGTGCACCGCTCACGGCGGAGCGACCGCGGCGCCGACCCCCTGAGACTCAGGCGCGGACGACCCGCTCCAGAGCGGTGTCGACGAGCTCCGAGATCAGGTCCGCGTAGCTCAGGCCCGACGCGATCCAGCACTTCGGGAACATCGAGATCGGTGTGAATCCGGGCATCGTGTTGAGCTCGTTGACCACCGGGCCATGGTCGGTCAAGAAGAAGTCGACCCGGGCGAGACCACGCCCGTCGACCGCGGCGAACGCGCGCAGCGCCATCTCCTGCAGCGAGGACACCTCCCCGGCCGTGAGATCAGCCGGGCACACCACGTCGACGCCGTCGCCGCCGAGATACTTCCCCTCGAAGTCGTAGAACTCGCGGTCGCGCAGCACGATCTCCCCGACGAGCGACGCGCGAGGGGCGACATCCGCTCGCCCTTCGAGCACCCCCACCTCGACCTCGCGCCCGACGATGCCCTGCTCGACGAGCACCTTGTCGTCTTCGGCGAACGCGACCCGCAGAGCGGCGTCGAGCTCGTCGAGCCCGTGCACCTTGGACACACCGACGCTCGAGCCGGCTCGAGCGGGCTTCACGAACCACGGAAAGGATGCCTCGGTCAGCCGTGTGGCGACCACGCCCGGGTCGGCGCGCCACTCCGACTCGCGCACGGTGATTCCCGGGGATACCGGCACCCCGGCTGCCGCGAGCGCCACCTTCATGAAGTGCTTGTCCATGCAGACCGCGGAGTCGAGCACGCCGCCGCCCGCGTAGGGGATCTCGAGCGTGTCGAAGAAGCCCTGGATCGTGCCGTCCTCACCGTGCGCGCCGTGAAGGATCGGCAGGATCACATCCACCTCGCCGAGGTCCGCGATCTCGCCGTCCGCGCGACGCACCCGCAGCGACCGGCGTCCCGCGGGCTCGGGCCACAGAATGCGGGTGCCGTTGTCGACCACCTCGGGCAGGTGCGCGGGATCGAGCGCGAATTTGCCGGGATCGTCGTCCTCGAGCACGAACGCACCCGTGCGGGTGATGCCGACAGGGATCACCGCGAACCGGTCGCGATCAATCGCTCCCAGCACTCCCCCCGCTGTTGCGGAGCTGATCGAGTGCTCGCTGGATCTTCCCCCAAACAGAACCACTACGACCGGCTTGTCCATTCTGCGTCCTCTCCCCTTGGGGGGTGTCGTCGTCGGTGGTCAGGTGCGGAGCGATCTGACGGGGATCGAGGTCGCCGTCGAGCACCATCTTGACCTGCTCCACGATCGGCATCTGCACGTCGTGCTCGCGTGCGAGGGTGAGCACGGGCGTCACCGAGGCGAGGCCCTCCGCGGTCTGCTGCATCTGCTTGACGACATCCTGGAAGCTGTAGCCCTGCCCCAGCAGGCGCCCCGCCGTGTTGTTGCGACTCAGGGGCGACTGGCATGTGGCTATCAGATCGCCGAGTCCGGCGAGCCCCTGCAGTGTCTCGGCGCGCGCGCCCATGGCGACGGCGAAGTCGGTCATCTCGACGAGACCTCGCGTGATGATCGACGCCTTGGTGTTCTCGCCGTAGCCGACGCCGTCGACGATGCCGATCGCGACGGCGATGAGGTTCTTGAGCACACCACCGAACTCGGTGCCGATCACATCGGTGTTCACGAATGTGCGGAAGTAGTGATTGCGCGCGCGGCGGGCCACGAGCTCCGCCGTCTCCTGACTCGTCGAGGAGATGACCGCCGCGGTCGGCTGCTCACGGGCGATCTCGAGCGCGAGATTGGGGCCCGATGCGACGGCGATTCGGTCGGGATCGCAGCGCAGCTCCTGCTCGATGACCTCGCTCATGCGCAGATTCGTGCGCTTCTCGACACCCTTCATCAGCGAGATCACCGGCTGGTCGGTGCGGGAGAGGATGGGTCGCAGACCCTTGAGGTTGTGGCGGAGGGCCTGGCTGGGAACCGAGAGGAACACGAGCTCGGCACCGTCGAGAACCGCATGGAGGTCATCGGACGCCCACATCGTGCGCGGCAGATTGATGCCGGGCAGGTACTGACTGTTGCGCTTGGCCCTCGTGATCTCATCGGCAAGTTCGCGCCGACGAGCCCACATGCCGACCTGTGCCCCGCCGTCGGCCAGAATCTTGCCGAACGTGGTCCCCCAGCTGCCGGCGCCGATGACGGCGACGCGAGGGAGCTCGGGCTCGCCTCTACGAGTCAAGGCGACCCGTCTCCTTCTGGCCGTGCGCGGAGGGGTTCCAGCGCTCGGCCGGAGCCTTCTCACTGCGCAGCGTCTCCTCCAGCGAGGTGATTCCCTGCATCACCGCGGCCGTCACCGCTACAAGCGTGCTCTGCTCCTTGCCGTGACCGACATGAGCGGAGAGGTCCAGTGCCGGTCCGAACACGATGCGCACGCGCTTTCTCGGCGGCCAGAGCGAGAGCTTCCCGTATCGAGGGAGGATGCGCTGCGAGCCCCAGTGCGCGACCGGGATCAGGGGGATGTCCCCCGCGAGCGCGAGGCGCGCGGCCCCGGTCTTGCCCCGCATCGGCCACAAGTCGGGGTCGCGGGTGAGGGTTCCCTCGGGGTACACGATCACGCCGTGACCTGAAGCAACGAGGCGTCGTGCGGAGGCCACCGTCGAACTCGCCGCGGCGGCCGTCGACTCACGTGCGACGGGCACCATGCCGGTGACACGCAACGCCCAGCCGAGAACCGGCACGCGGAACAGACTCTCCTTGGCGAGGAAGCGCGGGGCGCGTCCGATGCGCCACACGGCGACTGCGACGATCAAGGGATCGATCTCGCTCATGTGGTTCGGCGCGACGACGTAGGAGCCCTCCTCCGGAAGGTTCTCCTCGCCCTCGATCTCGATGCGCGCGATGAGGCCGACGATGGGCACGATGATCGCGGCGAGCAGCCACCAGACGCTGGGCCGCGACTTCTCGGGCGATGCGCGTCTCTTGCGCGACGTGGTCGACACGGCTCAGCCGATGACGTCGAAGTCGGCGCCGAGTGCGCGCAGCTTGGCGAAGAAGTCGGGGTATCCACGCCGGATGATCCCGACGTTGCGCACGATCGACTCCCCTTCGGCGGTCAGCGCCGCGATCACATGGCTGTACCCGCCTCGCAGATCAGGGACGGTGATGTCGGCACCTCGCAATGCGGTCGGACCGGTGATGACGGCGGCCTGCTCGAGCGCGCGGCGCGCCACGCGACGCACGCCCTCCTGCAGTCCGTGGGGGTGCACGACGATGTCGGCGCCCATCTTCACGAGCGCCTGAGTGAAGCCGAAGCGGTTCTCGTACACCGTCTCGTGCACGACCGAGCGGCCCGACGCCTGGGTGAGTGCGACGATCAGGGGCTGCTGCCAGTCGGTCATGAAGCCGGGGTGCACATCGGTCTCGACGACAACGGGCCGGAGCTCGCCGTCTCGCCGGAAGAGGATCCCGTCCTCCTGCACGTCGAAATCGGCGCCGACCTTCCGCAGCACGTTGAGGAAGGTCAGCATCTCCTGCTGGCGTGCACCGGCGACGAAGATCTCGCCGTCGGTCGCGATCGCCGCGCTGGCCCAGCTCGCGGCCTCGTTGCGATCGAAGATCGCGCGGTGGTCGTAGCCCTTGAGCCGATCGACGCCCTCGATGAAGATGACCCGGTTGGGCTCGTAGGAGATGATCGCGCCCATCTTCTGCAGCACGGCGATCAGGTCCATGATCTCGGGCTCGATCGCAGCGTTGCGCAGCTCCGTGACGCCCTTCGCGCGCACTGCCGTCAGCAGTACCTGCTCCGTGGCGCCGACGCTCGGGTAGGGCAGGTGGATGCTGGCACCGCGCAGGCCCTGCGGCGCCGAGAGTCGGATGCCGCTCGGCAGCTTCTCGACCACCGCGCCGAACTTGCGCAGCGCGTCGAGGTGGAAGTCGATCGGCCGGTCGCCGATGCGGCATCCGCCGAGATCGGGGATGAACGCCTGCCCCAGGCGGTGCAGCAGGGGGCCGCAGAACAGGATCGGGATACGCGACGCGCCGGCGTGGGCGTCGATCTCCTCGAAGTGCGCAGACTCGACGTCACGGGGATCGAGCACGAGCGAGCCCGGCTCGACACCGTCTTCGACGCGCACGCCATGCACCTCGAGAAGAGAGCGCACGACGGCGACGTCGCTGATCTCGGGCACGTCGCGCAGGATGCTCGGGCTCTCACCGAGAAGAGACGCCACCATCGCCTTGGTGACGAGGTTCTTGGCGCCCTTCACCTCAACGCGACCGGAGAGCGGACGGCCGCCCCGGATCGAGATGATCTCGCCCTCCTCCTCTTTGCGTCCGCCTGCGATGGATGCGTCGCCTAGGAGAGTCATACGGTGCGGCCTCACTTCGTGGGAGCGTCCGGAACGGGGAGCGTCCGGGGCTTCCAGGACTCGCGTCGCGCCTCGTAGGCGGCGATGCGATCTTCGTTTCGAAGGGTGAGTCCGATGTCGTCGAGACCCTCCAGAAGCCGCCACCTAGTGTAATCGTCGATGTCGAAACCGACACGAAGGTCGCCGATGACGGCGGTTCGGGTCTCGAGGTCGACGGTGAGCTGCGCACCGGGGTCGGCATCGAGAACCGCCCAGATCGACTCGAGGTCGGCCTCGGAGATGACCCCGGCCACCAGGCCCTGCTTCCCGGCGTTGCCGCGGAAGATGTCGGCGAACCGGGGGCTCAGCACCACACGGAATCCGTAGTCGCGCAGCGCCCAGACAGCGTGTTCACGACTCGAGCCGGTGCCGAAGTCGGGACCGGCGACGAGCACCGACGCGCCCGCGTAGGCGGGCTGGTTGAGGATGAACTCCGGATCCTGGCGCCAGTTGGCGAACAGCGCGTCCTCGAATCCCGTCTTGGTCACCCGCTTGAGGTAGACGGCCGGGATGATCTGGTCGGTGTCGACGGCCGATCGATGCAGCGGGACGGCGACGCCGGTGTGGGCGGTGAACTTCTCCACGGTCAGGCCTCCTGTCGGGCGCCGGTCGCCACGGCGACGAGCGGTTCGAGATCCGCGGGGCTCGAGAGGGTGCCTCGCACAGCGGTGGCGGCGGCCACGAGGGGCGACACCAGATGCGTCCGCCCGCCCTTGCCCTGACGTCCCTCGAAATTGCGGTTCGACGTCGACGCGCAGCGCTCCCCCGGCGCGAGCTGGTCGGGGTTCATTCCCAGGCACATCGAGCATCCCGCGAACCGCCATTCGGCGCCGAAGTCGGTGAACACCTTGTCGAGTCCCTCGGCCTCAGCCTCCAGGCGCACCCGGGCGGAACCGGGAACCACCATGACGCGCACGCCCGGCGCCTTCGTGCGACCGCGCACGACATCCGCGAACGCGCGCAGGTCCTCGATACGGCTGTTGGTGCACGAGCCCATGAACACGGCGTCGACCGCGACATCCTTCAGCGGGGTGCCGGCCGCGAGGTCCATGTACTCGAGCGCACGCTCGGCGGCGGCCCGCTCGTTCGGGTCCGAGAAATCGGACGGCGTCGGCACGACGTCGCCGAGCGACACACCCTGGCCCGGGTTCGTGCCCCACGTGACGAACGGCTCGAGGGCCGCGGCATCCAGGTAGACCTCCGCGTCGTAGACCGCACCCTCGTCGCTCGGCAGCGTGCGCCAGTAGGCGACGGCGTCGTCCCAGTCCGCGCCTCGCGGCGCGTGCGCACGGCCCTCGAGGTAGGCGAAGGTCGTGTCGTCGGGGGCGACCATACCGGCGCGCGCCCCCGCTTCGATCGACATGTTGCACATCGTCATGCGGCCCTCCATCGAGAGGGACCGGATCGCCGAGCCGCGGAACTCCAGCACGTAGCCCTGGCCGCCGTTCGTGCCGATCTTGGCGATGACAGCCAGGATGATGTCCTTCGCGGTCACCCCGGGCTTCAGCTCGCCCTCAACGGTGATCGCCATCGTCTTGAAGGGCTTCAGCGGCAGCGTCTGGGTCGCGAGCACGTGCTCGACCTCGCTCGTGCCGATGCCGAACGCCATGGCCCCGAACGCGCCATGGGTGGACGTGTGGCTGTCGCCGCACACGACCGTGATACCGGGCATCGTGAGACCGAGCTGGGGACCCACGACGTGCACGATGCCCTGCTCGCGGTCGCCGAGCGAGTGCAGGCGCACCCCGAACTCGGCCGCGTTGCGACGCAGCGTCTCGATCTGGGTGCGGCTCGTGAGGTCGGCGATCGGCTTGTCGATGTCGAGTGTCGGAGTGTTGTGG
>NZ_MEGA01000010.1:0-37859 GCF_001725695.1 Microbacterium sp. SCN 71-21 | reverse complement strand
GCTTCTACCGTCGGATCGAATCCCCGATCCCCTCGTCGAGAGGTACGTCATGGTCGACACTGCCGTCCGTCCCGTCTCCACCCCTGAGCCCGAGCGCGCATCGCACGCCGCCGAGCCCCGCATCGATCAGGCCGCCGTCGGCGCCGCCCTGCTCGGCACCTGGGCCGACGTGCGCCGGCAGGCGCGTCAGATGATCAAGGACTCCGCCTTCTGGAAGGTCGACGGGCTCACCATCCACGATCACCGTGAGCGCGTGTTCGGGCAGCTGCAGCTGCTCGTCGATGCCGGCGTGTCGGGGGTCGCCTACCCGACCGAGTACGGCGGCCGTGCCGACAACGGCGCGAACATCGCCGGCTTCGAGGAGCTCGTGCTCGCCGACCCCAGCCTGCAGATCAAGGCGGGCGTGCAGTGGGGCCTGTTCGGGGCAGCCATCCAGCAGCTCGGCACCAAGAAGCACCACGACCTGTGGCTCGACGACGTGCGCGAGCTGAAGCTGCCGGGTGCGTTCGCGATGACCGAGACCGGTCACGGGTCGGATGTCGCGGCCATCGGCACGACCGCGACCTATGACGTCGAGACGGCGGAGTTCGTGATCCACACGCCGTTCCGTGGGGCGTGGAAGGACTACCTCGGGAACGCCGCGGTGCACGGGCGGGCGGCGACCGTGTTCGCGCAGCTCATCACGGGCGGCGTGAACTACGGGGTGCACTGCTTCTTCGTACCCATCCGCGACGAGGCGGGCGCGTTCCTCCCCGGTGTCGGCGGAGAGGACGACGGCGTCAAGGGCGGTCTCAACGGCATCGACAACGGTCGCCTCCACTTCGACCAGGTGCGGGTGCCGCGCGAGAACCTGCTGAACCGGTACGGCGACGTCGCTGCCGACGGTACGTACTCCAGCGACATCCCGAGCCCCGGTCGCCGCTTCTTCACGATGCTCGGCGCGCTGGTGCAGGGCCGCATCTCGCTCGACGGCGCCGCGACCACCGGCACGGCGCTCGCGCTGAAGATCGCCGTCACCTACGCGAACCAGCGACGCCAGTTCGACGGCGGCACGCCCGAGGGCGAGCTGACTCTCTTCGACTACGGCAAGCACCGCCGTCGCCTGATCCCCCGCATCGCGACGGTGTACGCGCAGGCGTTCGCGCACGACGAGTTCCTCAAGAAGTTCGACGGCGTCTTCAGCGGCCGCACCGACACCCCGCAGGAGCGGGAGGACCTCGAGACCCTCGCGGCGGCGCTGAAGCCGCTGTCCACCTGGAACGCCCTCGAGACGATCCAGGAGGCGCGAGAGGCCTGCGGGGGCGCCGGCTTCCTCGCCGAGAACCGGCTCGTCGGACTCCACGCCGACCTCGACGTCTACGTCACCTTCGAGGGCGACAACAACATCCTGCTGCAGCTGGTCGGCAAGCGCCTGCTCACCGACTTCGCGACGCAGTTCAAGGGCGCGGATGCCGCCAAGCTCGCCCGGTACGCGGTGGGCCAGGTGGCCGGGCGCGCGTTCCACGGTGCGGGTCTGCGGCAGATCGGCCAGGCGTTCGTCGACGCAGGCTCCACCGCCCGGTCGGTCGAGTACGGCCTTCGCGGCGAGCGTCAGCATGAGCTGCTCGCGGGCCGCGTGCAGCAGATGGTGACGGATGTCGCCACCCGCCTGCGTCCCGCCGCGAAGCTCGATGCGACGGCCGCCGCCGAGCTGTTCAGCGACAACCAGGCCGACCTCATCGCCGCCGCCCGCGCACACGCGGAGCTGCTGCAGTGGGAGGCCTTCACCGACGGCCTCGCGCTCATCGATGACGAGGACTCGCGTCAGGTGCTCACCTGGCTGCGCGACCTGTTCGGCCTGCAGCTCATCGAGAAGAACCTCGCCTGGTACCTGATCCATGGGCGCCTCTCGACCCACCGTGCCGCGTCGGTGAGCAAGTACATCGACCGCCTGTGCGCGCGGTTGCGCCACCACGCGCAGGACCTCGTCGACGCATGGGGCTTCGAGCCCGAGCACGTGCGTGCGCCCATCGCGTCGGGCGCCGAGCGGGCTCGCCAGGACGAGGCCCGCGCGTACTACCGCGACCTCGCCGCGTCCGGCGCCGCCCCGGTCACCGAGAAGTCGCTCGGCAAGAAGAAGAAGCGCTGACCCGGATGTCTCATCCCGCCGCTAGCGTGGCGGGATGAGCAGCGGCATCCAACTCGATGACGACGGCCTCGCGCGCTGCGCGTGGGCGGGCAGCGATGCGGAGTACCGCCGCTACCACGACGAGGAGTGGGGCGTGCCGCTGCACGGCGACCGTGCCCTGTTCGAGAAGCTGAGCCTCGAGGGCTTCCAGGCGGGGCTGTCGTGGATCACGATCCTGCGCAAGCGCCCGCGGTTTCGCGAGGCGTTCGCCGGCTTCGAGCCCGAGACGGTCGCGGCGTTCGGCGACGCCGACATCGAACGGCTCATGGCTGACGCCGGCATCGTGCGCAACCGCGCGAAGATCGAGGCGACGATCGGCAACGCCACCCTCGTGGCGGCGCTCGCCGACGGCGAGCTCGACACGCTGATCTGGTCGTTCGCCCCGACGCCGAGCGGTGCGCCGCGGGCCGCGTCCTACGGCGACCTGCCCGCGTCGACGGCGGAGTCCACGGCGCTCAGCCGTGAGCTGCGCCGACGCGGGTTCCGGTTCGTGGGGCCGACGACGATGTACGCGCTGATGCAGTCGGCGGGGCTGGTCGATGATCACGTCGAGGGGTGCTGGCGCGCCGCCTGACGGGGCGGATGCCGCGGCTCAGCGTCCGGCGTCGAACAGGTGGCGTCCCTCGTGGCTGAGCACCTTGATGACCACACCGCGACGGCGCAGTTCGGCGACCGTGCGGGTCTCCTCGTCGATGCTGCGGCCGAGGGCGTGGATGCTGGCGACGACGACCACGTCGCCCGCCGACAGGGTGCCGAACAGGCGTACGAGCCGCTGCTCCCACGACTCCAGCGTCTCGGGGGCGGGGTGGCGGAAGCCGTCGATCGGCACGCCGAAGCGGGTGAGGTCGTCCCGCTGCTGCACGACCGACGGCATGTCGTCGCGGGCGACGACGAGTCCGACGAGCCGCGACCCGGCGGGACGGGCCCGCCACCAGTCCCGGTCGGCCTGCAGCTCGGTGAAGCACTTCGGGCAGTCGGCGGCGGCGTGGGGAAGGTGCACCGGGCTCGTCAGGGCGTCGCCGCCCGCGGACGGGCGGGGGGACGGGGCATCCGTCTCGCTCATGGCCTCAGCTCCGCTCGAACTCTAGTCGGCGCGGATGTGCGCGGCTCAGTCGTCGCCGTCGTCGAGCCGTAGTTCGAGGCTGATCTGGTCGGCGTCGAGTTCGGCGAGGGCGCGTCGGAGGGTCGAGGTCGAGTAGCCGCCGTGGGTGGAGATCTCGACGAGTCGGTCGCGCATCGCCTCGATGATGACGATGCGCAGCTCGAGGATCTCGCGCATGCGTCCGGTGAGCACCTCGTCGCGCGGTTCGGTCATGCGGGTGCCGACGTTCGCCGCCATGCCCTCGCTGAAGGCGGTGCCGTCGGCGCGGGTGAGCGTGGGGTCGGCGAGAGCGGTCGCGGCGGCGGCGCCCAGTTCCGCGTCGAGGCGCAGGTGCTCGTCGCTCGCCGCGTCGTCGTCGCTCGCGGGCGGGATGCGGAGGGCGCGCACGACGCTCGCGAGGGTGAACCCCTGACCGAAGAGGCTGAAGACGGCCACGAGGAACGCCACGAAGATCAGCAGCGAGCGGTGGTCGATGCCGGTGGTCGGAAGCGTCTGGGCGGCGGCCAGCGTGACGACGCCGCGCATGCCCGCCCAGGTGATGATCGTGCCCTGCTTCCAGCCGAGCGGTGACGATGCGTAGTAGTCGGCATCGGCGCTCAGGCCGGCGAAGCGGCGCCGCACGCGCTCCTCGTCACGGCGGAGCCGATCGGCCTGGCCGCGGTGCTCCTCGGGAATGGTGCCGTCGGCGATGCCCTTCAGCTTCGCGCTGTAGGTCGACAGGTCGAGCCGTGCGTATCGACGGGCGCGGGAGCGCATGCGCCAGAGCAGGAACGCCACATAGGCCGCGCGCAGCCCCAGCATGATGCCGAGCGCCGAGAGCGCCAGCCAGGCGCCGTGCCAGAGGCCCTCGTACTCCTCGAAGTTGCGGTTGACGACGTCGCTGAGTTCGAGCCCCATCACGAGGAAGACGCCGCCCTCGAGCACGAGCTCGATCGTGCGCCAGTTCAGTTCGTCCGACATGCGCTGCTCGGGCGTGAACCACTTCGCCGCGCCTTGGCTGGTGATGATGCCGGTCACGACCGCAGCGACGAGACCCGAGGCGCCGACGGCCTCGGCGGGAAGGTAGGCGACGAAGGGGACGACGAAGCCGATGGCGGTGTTGGCTGCCGAGCTCCCGATGCGCGCCCGCACCCGAAGGTTCACCCAACCGACGATGACACCCACGATGACGGCGCCGAGCACCGCCCACACGAAGGAGATCATCGCCTCGCCGAGGGAGAAGCCGCCCGCGATCGCCGCGATCGCCGTGCGCAGGATCACGAGCGCGGTGGCGTCGTTGAGCAGGCTCTCGCCCGCGAGGATCGTGGTCACGCGGGGGGCGATGCCGAGCCGCTTGACGACCGAGGTGGCGACGGCGTCGGTAGGACTGAGGATCGCGCCGAGCGCGATGCCCAGCGGCAGGCTGAGCCCCGGGATCACCCAGGTGAACACGACCCCGAGGGCGACGGAGCTGAGCACGACGAGCAGCACCGACAGTCCCGCGATGGGGCGGATGTCGCGGCGGAACTCGATCGCCGGCAGGGCCACCGCCGAGGAGTAGAGCAGGGGCGGAAGCACGCCGACGAGGATCCATTCGGGGTCGACCCGTGGCAGGTCGGGGATGAACGGCAGCAGTGAGCAGAGCAGTCCGATCGCGACGAGGATGATGGGCCCGGCGACGTTGTGACGGCGGCCGAACGCAGTCACGACCGCGACGACGATGACTCCTGCGACGACGAACCACAGTCCTTCCACACCCGGACCCTATCGTTCCGCCCGGCCCACCGTGGAGGCGTGTCGGGCGGCCTCCTCGGCCTGCGGCAGACCCGCGAGTACCGTGAGGGGATGACGGTCAGCCAACTCGACGACGTGCTCTATCCGCCGATCGAGCCGTACGAGACCGGCATGCTGCTCGTGGGCGACGGCAACCGGGTCTTCTGGGAGCAGAGCGGCAATCCCGAGGGCAAACCGGTCGTCTTCCTTCACGGCGGCCCCGGGGGCGGCACGTCCGCCTGGCACCGCCGCTTCTTCGACCCCGAGCGCTACCGCATCGTGCTGCTCGACCAGCGCGGATGCGGCCGCAGCACCCCGCACGCGAGCGAGCCGGGTGCCGACCTCGCCTACAACACGACGTGGCACCTGGTGGCCGACATCGAGCTGCTGCGCCGCAACCTCGGCATCGACCGGTGGCAGGTCTTCGGCGGCTCGTGGGGCAGCGCGCTCGCCCTGGCGTACGCCGAGGCGCATCCGGAGGCTGTCAGCGAGCTCGTGCTGCGCGGGATCTTCACCCTCCGCCGCCACGAGCTGGAGTGGTTCTACGAGGGCGGGGCGAGCGCGCTCTTCCCCGACCTCTGGCAAGGGTTCCTCGCGCCGATCCCGGTGCTCGAGCGGTCCCGGCTGATCGAGGCGTACCACCGGCGGCTGTTCGACCCCGATCCGGCGGTGCACGTGCCGGCAGCGCTGGCGTGGACGACGTGGGAGGCCTCGACGATCACCCTCCGGCCCGACGCCGACACGGTGACCGGGATGTCCCGGCAGGAGCACGCCGTCGCGTTCGCGCGCATCGAGAACCACTACTTCGTGCACGAGGGCTGGTTCCGCGAGGGGCAGCTCATCGAGGACGCCGGGCGGCTGCGCGACATCCCGACCGTCATCGTGCAGGGCCGCTACGACGTCTGCACGCCGTTGATGACCGCGTGGGACCTGTCGCAGGCGCTGCCCGAGGCGCGCTTCATCGTCGTGGACGACGCGGGACATGCCGCGAGCGAGCCGGGCATCGCCCGGGCGCTGCGCGAGGCGACCGACGCCTTCGCGGCGGACTGAGCTCAGCGCCCGGCGATGAGGTCGGCGGCGACCTCGCCGATCACGATCGCCGGGGCGTTGGTGTGGCCGCGGATGATGACGGGCATCACCGAGGCATCCGCGACCCGCAGGCCGTCGACGCCGCGCACGCGCAGCTCGGGATCCACGACGGATGCCGCATCCGCGCCCATGCGCGCAGTGCCCACCGGGTGGTACAGCGTGTGGGAGTACGCGCGCAGGGAGCCGGCCACCCGCTGCTCGACGGTGAGGTTCTCGCCGTTCTCGGGCTGGATCCAGCGCCCGGTGGTCACGGCGCCGAGCGCCTGGGTGCCGACGAGCGCATCGCAGACGCGCAGGCCCGCCGAGAGGGTGTCGGCGTCGAGGCCGTCGGGGTCGCTGAGGTAGCGCGGGTCGATGACGGCTTTGGCGAGCGGGTCGGCGGAGGCGAGGGTCACCGTGCCGCGACTGCGGGGTCGCAACAGGATCGCGCCGACCGTGATGCCGTCGCCCGGGAGTGGAACGAGGCCCTCCCCGACGTAGGGCGCGGCGGCGAAGATGATCTCGATGTCGGGGAGGCCCGCGGGCGCCTGCGTGCGGTCGGCGACGCCGGTGCGCACGAAGCCGTAGCCCTCGGCGACGTTGGAGGTCAGCATGCCGCGGTGGCGGGTGAGCCACTGCAGAGTCGGGGCGAGCTCCTCGCCGTGGAACAGGGTGCGTCCGGTCGCCTCTGGCGCGAGGCCGGCGACGAGGTGGTCCTGCAGGTTGGCGCCGACCTCGGGTGCGTCGACGACGGTGTCGATACCGTGGTCGCGCAGGTGGTCGGCGGGCCCGATGCCCGAGAGCATGAGCAGCTGCGGGGTGTTGACCGATCCGCCCGACAGCACGACCTCGCGGCGGGCGATGACACGACGGATGCTGCCCCGCACCGACAGCTCGACACCGACCGCACGTCCGTCCCGCACGATCACGCGCCGCGCGTGCGCGCCGGTGACCACCCGCAGGTTGCGGCGCCGGGCGGCGGGGCGCAGGTAGGTGTCGGCCGTGGAGGCGCGTCGCCCGCGGTGCGTGGTGAGCATCGTCTCGGAGAAGCCCTGGTCGTGCGGGTCGTTCGCGAGGGTCACCGGGTAGCCCAGCTCCCGTGCGGCGTCGAGGAACGCGGCGGTGTGGGGCTGCGGGCTGCTCTGACGCTCGACCCACTGCGGTCCGATGGTGCCGAGCGACGGGTCGTGGGCGAGGTCGGTGCGCTCGACGCGGCGGAAGTAGGGGGCGAGGTGCTCCCACGACCAGCGGTCGCCGGCGCTCTCGGCCCATTCGTCGTAGTCGGCGGCGAACCCGCGGATCCACATCATCGCGTTCAGCGACGACGAGCCGCCGAGCGTCTTGCCGCGCGGCCAGAACACGGTGCGCCCCTCGAGCTCGGGCTGCGGCACGGTGTCGTAGTTCCAGTCGTACCGTCCGCGGAACAGCTTCGAGAATGCGGCGGGCACGTGGATGTAGAGGTGCCGATCCACCGGGCCCGCCTCGAGCAGCAGCACCGAGACCGACGGATCCTCGCTGAGGCGGGCGGCGACGGCCACGCCCGCCGACCCGGCCCCGACGACGATGTAGTCGGCGGCCTCCGGCAGGCGCGCGCTCATGATCCGAGCGCCTTCGTCAGGGTCGTCACGAGGGTGATCGGGCTGCCGGTTGCGCGGTAGCGGGTGAGGCCCTCGCTCACGGCCGTGCCCGTGCGCGAGGTCACGAACCAGGGCGGCTTCGGCAGGATCGTGAACCGGCTGCGCCCGAGCGATCGCGGCGCGGGGCGGAACGGCCCCCGCAGCACCGAGCGCTCGATGCGGTCGACCAGGAAGGTGTTGTGCACGACACCGAGACCGCTGCCGACGTCGGCGACGGTGTGGCCGGGGAACGCGCCCCACGAGAGGGCCGGCGTGGCGAAGAGCACGCCCGTCCACGCGTTGATCGCGATGCCGCCGTAGCGCAGCGCCGCGATCTCCTCGTCGAAGGCCGCACCGAGCGTCGACTCGGTGACCGGGTCGACGAGCACGTTCGCGCCGAGCGTGCCCGCGAGCCGGTCGTTCGCGTGGGCGACCGCCGCCCGCAGGAACTCCCGCCCCTCGCCGGGCAGCTCGACGACGCCGAGCACGGGGGAGAAGTACTCCGTCGTCTCGAGGGCGGTGGCGGCATCCGCATCGCCGGCCTCGATCAGCAGGCGCTCGTCGCCGCAGTGCTGCGCGTCGGGGTAGTCGCTCTCGGCGGCCGACAGCTTCGCCGCCGAGTTCGGGTACCAGACCGGCCGCGCGGGCGCTCGGCCGTATGCCTCGCGCAGCGCCTGCAGGAAGGCGTCCTTCTGGGGCCAGGATGCCGCGAGCAGCACCACCTGCCCCGCGATGCAGTTGTGGCCGCTGTTGTGGAGGCGCATCGTGACGACGTGCTCCGCCTGGTAGCGCAGATCGGCGTCCGACCATTCGCCGGGAACGACGATGATCGGGGAGACCCCGCCGAGCTCGGCGGTGATGGGGTGGGCCAGGCGCGGGTCGTCGGCGCGGCGGCGGGACGCGGCATCCTCGCCCTGCCCCCACACGATCGCGTCGAAGGTCACCGCGGACCCGGTGATGTGCACGTGGTCGACGCCCTCGTGGGCGGTGAGGTAGGCGCCGACGTCACCCGCGCCCCGCACGATGCGCAGGAATCCCGGCTCGATGAGCGCCGCGAGCGCGCGCTCGAAGATCGGCACGAGGGCGTCCTGCGTGGGGTTCACCTTGAGGATCGACACCCGTGAGAACGCGAGCAGCTCGTAGAGCACGTCGAGCACCGGGATCGAGGTGATGTTGCCGGCGCCGAGCACGAGTCCCACGCCGCCGGGCTCGGTCGGATGCCGCTGCGCGAGGCCCGCGGTGGCGGTGGCGTCCTGCGGGGTGACACCCGGCTCGAGCCAGACCTCGCCGGTGAAGCCGGAGAGCAGCACGTGGTCGACGGCGTGCGAGGGGAACGTGTGCACGCGGGTGCGCCCGCCCGGGCCGTCGTCGACGAACAGTTTCTCGATGGGGCTGCGGCCGGCGGCGAGTGCCTCGAGGCTCTCGATGTAGCCGTCGAGCCCGGTCAGCACGGCGTAGGGGCCCGAGAGCCACTCCTCGCCGACCAGCGGATGCCCGACGTGCAGGCCCTTCGAGCGCGCGGCGGTCTCGGCCCACTCCCGGGCGACGGCGCCGACCGCGGCGCGCACGCGCCTCAGCAGGGTCGCGCGCTGCGCGAGCGAGAACTGGGTCCAGACGCGGGATCCCGCGTGCAGGGCCGCGATCGCATGATCGATCTCGGTCCGGACGGTCTCATCGATCGCGCTGGGGGGTGACGCGGGGGTCGATGTCATGGCACTCTCCTTCGCGTGCGGACGCCCTCAGCATAGGGATGTCGCGCCCGGAGCACCATGGCATCGAGTGTCAGGGATGCCGCGACTCGGTGCCGCGGCATCCGATCACTCAGATGAGGGCGAGCTCGGTGAGCTTCGCCTCGACGTCGGCGTTGCTCGGCTCGACGTGGAAGGTCGCGTCGGGGTAGACGACGACGGGGATGTTCGTGCGGCCCGAGATCTCGCGCGCGATGTCGGCCGCGGCGGGCTCGGCCTCGACGTCGACGTAGTCGTACGCGACGCCGAGCTCATCGAGCTGGGACTTCGTGCGCCGGCAGTCGCGGCACCACTCCGCGCCGTACATGGTGATGGTGGTGGAGTCGATGGTCATGACTCCAGCGTAGGGCGGATTATAGGTCTCGGCTTGATTACGATTTGGCTATCCGACCCCCATGGTTCTCCACATTCCGGGCAAATCATAGGGTGCGGCATGCCAGCATGGTGGTCGGCGTCGCTGGTCGACGTCACTTCCTCGCTACACGGAGGCGAATGCCATGCAGGTGACTGTCGTCGTCCCGACCTACAACGAGGCTCCCAACGTCGCCGAGCTCGTTCGCCGGGTCGCTGCCGCGACCCCTTCTCTCGACCTCGAGATCCTCTTCGTCGACGATTCCACCGACGACACTCCGCGCGTCATCGAGCAGGTCGCCGAGACCGCCCCGATCCCGGTGCGCATGCTGCACCGCGAGGACTCGGTGGGCGGACTCTCCGGCGCGGTCGTGGCGGGCCTTCAGGCCGCGCACGCCGACGTCTGCATCGTGATGGACGGTGACCTGCAGCATCCGCCCGAGGACATCGTGAACCTGGTCGCCCGCCACGCCCGCGGCGACGTCGATGTCGTGGTGGCCTCGCGCTACACGGAGAACGGCGAGAACGGCGGCCTGTCGAACGCCCTCCGCGTGTTCGTGTCGCAGGCCTCGACCAACCTCACCAAGGCGCTGTTCCCGAAGAAGCTCAAGAACGTCACCGACCCGATGACCGGCTTCTTCCTCGTCGACCGCACTGCGTTCGACGTCAACGACCTGAAGCCGCGCGGCTTCAAGATCCTGCTCGAGATCCTGGCGCGCGAGTCGCTGCGGGTCGCGGAGATCCCCTTCTCGTTCCAGTCGCGTCACGCCGGCGAGTCGAAGGCGTCCCTCGCGCAGGGACTGAGCTTCCTCACCCAGCTGTTCGCGCTGCGGTTCGGCCGCATGTCGCTGTTCGCCGTGATCGGTGCGCTCGGCGCGGTCGCGAACGTCGTCATCATGTGGATGCTGGTGCACACCGGCGTGAACTACATGGTCGCCGCGATCATCTCGGCCGAGGTGACGATCATCGGCAACTTCGTGCTGCAGGAGCGGTTCGTCTTCCACGACATGAAGGAGCAGGCGTCGGCCATCTGGTCGCGCTTCGTGAAGTCGTTCGGCTTCAACAACGCCGAGGCCGCGGTGCGCATCGCGATCCTGCCGATCATGGTCGAGGCGCTGCACATCTCGAGTGTCATGGCCACCGCGATCACCCTCGTCGTCGCGTTCTTCGTGCGCTTCGCGTTCCACAAGTTCGTGGTCTACGCGCCGCGCCGCGTCGCCGCCGCGCCCGCGACGGCCGTCGCGCCGCGCACCGGCGTCATCGACGAGCTCGACACCAAGCCCGTCGCGACCAGCGAGGTCTGATCCTCCGGTCGGTGTCAGTCGACCGCCCGCGCGAACGCCGCCATCGACATGCCGTAGTCGATGCGCACGCACGGCAGCTCGAGTTTCGGCGTGCCGACCCGCACGCGCCCGGCCTTCGTCGTGCGGGCCAGGATGAACCCGGCGTCTCGCAGACCCGCTTCGGCTGTCGCGTTGTAGTGCCCGAACGGGTAGGCCATCACCTCCGCCACACCGAGGATCCGCGCCGACTCGGTCATGTCCGCCGCGATCTGCGCCTCGGTGAGGTTCACCATCTTGCCCTTCCCGTTCGCGCCGGCTTCGTGCATGTCGTGCGTGTGCGAGCGGAGGATCACCCAGGGCGACGGCGAGGGCGGTGAGGTCCACCGTGTGATCGCGAACGACGTCGTCAGCAGTCGGTACTTCGTGACCACCGGCACGGCGAGCTCGTACCAGGTCTTGTCCGCGTCGTCGTCGGTGATGATCACCGACCGCTCGGGCAGCCACAGCGTGCCGTCGATGAAGGCGCTCAGTTCGTCCCAGGTCGGCAGGTAGAAGCCGCCGTCGGCGAGATAGGCGAGCTGCTTCTCGAAGTCGCCGATGTACGTGTAGTTGCCGCGCAGCGGGTTGTGCTCGCCGCCGGGCTTCGTCGTGAACTGGTGGTACATGAGGATCGGCACCGTGGTGCGCGACGCGGTGGCCGCGGCATCCGAGAGCCATCCGGCGTGCAGCGTGCGCTGCCGGTTGTCGCACGTGGCGAGCTGGGCGCCGTTGATGCGCTGGGTGCGGTCGAGAGCGGATGCCGCGGCCGCCGTCGCGTACCAGCCGGCGAACACGCGGCCCGCGGCGGCCGGAACGGGGAGGGTCGGGTAGAGCGCGCCGCTGGTCACGAGGGCGGGCTCGGCGGTGACACTGTCGCCGGCGAAGGTGAGCGCACAGGTCGCCGGGTCGGGGTGTGCGGCGAGCAGCCGTTCGGCGGCGGTGAGCGGCGTCGGCACGACCGTGGGGGTCGGGACCTCCGCGCTCCCGGTCGGGCCCGCGGGCGCGTCACCCTCAGCGACGCACCCGGACAGCAGCAGGGCCGTGACGGCCGCGAGCGCGGCGACGGCGTATCGATGTCTGTGCGCGCGAACGCGCAGCGGCAGTGACGCCATGATTCCCCCAGCGACGTCATCCCCAGACGTCTACCGCAGTCTATGCGCGGGCGCGCCGGGTTCCCGGGTGGGCATAGGGCCGCGGCCTAGACTGAGCCGCGCCCGCGGCGCCGCGGGAGGGCCGCGTCGGCGCGGCATCCGAGTTCCAGCCCGAAGGGGAACCATGACCCTCTCGCCCGCCGGTGCCGCATTCCGCGACGCCCGTGACTTTCTGCTCGCCCGCGGATCCGACCCGGTCGCCGCCCACGCCGAGTTCCGCTGGCCCGACGTCGGCGAGCACTTCAACTTCGCGGTCGACTGGTTCGACGGCATCGCCGAGGGCAACGACCGCGTCGCCCTGCGCGTGGTCGAGGAGGACGGCACCGAGGCGACCCGCACGTTCGAGCAGTTGCGCGTGCGATCGAACCAGGTGGCGAACTGGCTGACGGCCGCGGGCGTGCGCCGCGGCGACGCCGTCATGCTCATGCTCGACAACCGGGTGGAGCTGTGGGAGGCGATGCTCGCGATCCTGAAGCTCGGCGCCGTGATCCTGCCGACGTCGGTCGTGCTCGGCTCCGCCGATCTTGCTGAGCGCCTCGAGCGCGCGAACGTGCGGGTCGTCATCGCCGACCACGTCGACGCGGCGAAGTTCGACGAGTTCGACCTCGACCTCGTGCGGGTGAACGTGGGCGAGCACCGTGACGGCTGGCTCGATTTCGCCGCGTCGACGGATGCCGCCCCCACCCCGCCGGGCGTCGTCACCGACTCGACCGACCCTGCCATCGTCTATTTCACGAGCGGCACGACCTCGCGGCCGAAGATCGTCGAGCACACGCACGTGTCGTACCCGGTCGGCCACCTCAGCACGACGTTCTGGATCGGCGTGCGCCCGGGCGACGTGCACATGACCATCAGCGCCCCCGGTTGGGGCAAGCACGCGTGGAGCCTGTTCTTCGCGCCGTGGATCGCCGAGGCATCCATCTTCGTCTTCAACTACAAGCGGTTCGATGCGGCGGCCCTCGTCGACCAGCTCGACCGGCACGGGGTGAACACCTTCTGCGCCCCGCCGACGGTGTGGCGCATGCTCATCCAGGCCGACCTCGAGAAGCGTCCCGCGGGTCTGCGCGAGCTGCTGTCGGCGGGCGAGCCGCTCAACCCCGAGGTCATCCAGACGATCGAGCGGTGGTGGGGCATCCAGATCCGCGACGGCTACGGTCAGACCGAGCTGACCGCGGTGATCGGCAACACGCCGGGCGTGCCGCTCAAGCCCGGCTCGATGGGGCATCCGCTGCCGGGCGTCGACATCGTGCTGGTCGACCCGATCACGGGCGAGGTCGCCGACGAGGGCGAGATCTGCCTGCCGCTCGAGCCCCGCCGGCCGCTGAACCTCATGACCGGCTACGTCGGCGAGCCCGACCGCACGGCGAAGGTCGAGCACGACGGCTACTACCACACGAGCGATGTCGCGACCCGGGACGCCGACGGGTTCCTGACCTTCGTCGGCCGCACCGACGACGTGTTCAAGGCGAGCGACTTCAAGGTGTCGCCGTTCGAGGTGGAGAGCATCCTGCTCGAGCACCCGGCGGTTGCCGAGGCTGGTGTCGTCGGCGCGCCCGACGCGCTTCGTCTCAACGTCGTGAAGGCGTACGTGGCCCTCGCGAAGGGCGCCGAGCCCGACGCCGAGACGGCGCGGAGCATCCTCGCGCACGCGCGCACGCACATGCCGCCGTTCATGCGCGTGCGCCGGGTGGAGTTCTTCGAGATGCCGAAGACGATCTCCGGCAAGATCCGCCGCGTCGAGCTGCGCGAGCGCGAGCAGGAGCACGAGGGAACGCGCATCACGACGGAGTTCCGCGAGCAGGACTTCCCGGGTCTGAAGGACTAAGTCAGGCGCGCGGCCGGCGGCCCGCGGCATCCGTTCCGCGCCCGGTCGGCGCGGGCCGGGCGTTGTGCGTGCCGAGGTGGGGCGCGCCGAGGCCCGTGACGAACAGGTCGACCCCGAATGCGAACGCCTCGTGCGGCGGGGTGTCGTCGAGGGCGCTGCCGGCGGGCACGACCCCGAGACTGTCGAACTGCAGGCGCTGCTGCTCGTATCCGACCTGCCCGAGCACGAAGTGCAGCAGGGCGACCGCGGCGCGCCGGGAGGTCGCGGCGTCGAACCCGCCGCCGGCGATCGCGTCGGCGAGCCGGGTGACGGATGCCTCGCCCCCGAGCCCGAGCGCGAGGGTCGAGGCGACGAGCTCCGCGCCGTCGCGGTAGGCGAGCAGGGCGTCGCGGAGCGCGGCGGCTTCGGCGCGCACGGGCTCGGGCCACGCGGCATCCGTCACCGCGACCGGTCGCACGCGCGCGACGATGAGGTCGGCGAGGTCGGCGAGCAGGCTCTGCTTGTTGGGGAAGTGCCAGTAGAGGGCGCTCGGCTGCACGTCGAGGGAGGTGGCGAGCCGGCGCATGGTGAGGTCGGCGAGGCCCCACTCGTCGAGGATCGCGAGGGCGGCCAGGGCGACGCCGTCACGGGTGTGACGTCTCGGGGCGGAGTCGGCGGGCACGATGTCACTATACTGAACGCCGTTCAGGTGAACAGTGTTCAGGTAACCCGTCCCGAAGGATCCCCATGGCCGCCACCCGTCGCATCGACGCGACAGACCTCGCCCGCGTCGCCGTCTTCGCCGCCCTCATCGCCGTGCTCGGCCTGCCGGGCAGCATCAACATCGGTCCCGTGCCGATCACCCCGCAGACGCTCGGCGTCATGCTCGCGGGCGCGATCCTCGGGCCGTGGCTCGGCGCGCTCTCGGTGACCGTGCTGCTCGCGCTCGTCGCCGTGGGCCTCCCGCTCCTCGCCGGTGGCCGCGGCGGCTTCGCCGTCTTCGTGGGCCCGACCGTCGGCTACATGCTCGGCTGGATCCTCGGGGCGATCGTCATCGGACTCGTCGTGCGCATCGGTGGCCGCATCCACTGGACCACCACGATCGCGGGACTGCTGCTCGGCGGCATCGTCGCGATCTACGCGGTGGGCGTCCCGTTCGTCGCCCTGATCGTGCGCATTCCGCTGGATGCCGCGGCCATCTCATCGATCGCGTTCATCCCCGGTGACCTCATCAAGGTCGCCATCGCGACGGTCGTGGTGCTCACCCTCTGGCGTGCGTACCCGCGCGCCTTCCGGCTCGCGCCGCGCCCGGCGCCTGCGACCACGGCGGTGCCCGTGATCGCCGACGGCCAGGCATGATCGGAGCATGACCGGCATCCGACTCGAGAACGTCGGCGTCGTCGCGGGCGCCGTCGAGGTGCTGGTGGATGTCTCGCTGCACCTCGACGCCCGCACGGTCGCCGTCATCGGGGCGAACGGCTCGGGCAAGTCGACGTTCGCCCGGCTCGTGGGAGGCCTCGGGGCCGCGACATCCGGCTCACTCGGCGTGCTCGGACTCGATCCCCGGCGCGACGCCGCCGAGCTTCGGCGCCGGGTGGCGTTCGTGTTCTCGAACCCGGACGCGCAGATCGTCATGCCCACCGTGCGCGAGGACGTCGAGTTCTCGCTGCGTTCGCTGCGTCTCCCGCGCGCCGAGGCTGCGGAACGGGTCGATGCGGCACTCGACCGGTTCGGGCTGGCGCCGCTCGCCGACCGCGCGGCGCACGAGCTCTCGAGCGGTCAGAAGCAGCTGCTCGCCGTGTGCGGCGCGTTCGTGCGGCGGCCCGACCTCGTGATCGCCGACGAGCCGACGGGAATGCTCGACGCCCGCAACGCGCGTCGCGTCGCCGACCACCTGTTCGAGGCGGCCGGGCATCGGCTGCTGCTCGTCACGCACGACCTCGCGCTCGCCGCGCGCTGCGAGACGGCCGTGCTCTTTGACGGAGGGCGCCTGATCGAGGTCGGGCCTCCCGCCGAGGTCATCGCCCGGTACGACGCGATCGTGGCGGATGCCCCGTGCTGAGCCTCTACGTCGACGGTGACGGCCTGCTGCACCGCGCCCGGCCGGGCGTCAAGATCGTGCTGGTGCTCGTGGTGGTGCTGGCGATCTCGCTGCTTCCGACGGCGTGGTGGGCGCTCGCGCCCGCGGTGCTGGCGCCGGTCGCCCTGTTCCTCCTCGGCGGACTCGGGATGCCGCAGCTCGGACGCCAGCTCTGGGCGCTGCGGTGGCTCGCGGTCGTGAGCCTGATCGGACAGGTCATCTTCCTCGGCATCGAGCCCGCGGTCATCAACACCGTGCGCGTGCTCGCGGCGGTGGCGGCGGCATCCGTTCTCGCACTCACGACCCGCGTGACGGCGCTGCTCGGCGCGCTCGAGGTGGGGCTCGCGCCACTGCGGTTCGTGCGGATCGATCCCGAGCGGACGGCGCTGCTGCTCGTCGTCACCTTCGCGACCATCCCCGTGCTGGCCTCCCTCGCCGGCGAGGTGCGCGAGACGCTGCGCGCCCGCGGTGCTCGGGCGACGCCCCGCGCCTTCACCGTGCCGTACGTGGTGCTCGCGCTGCAGCACGCCGACCGGCTCGGCGAGGCGCTCGCGGCCCGCGGGGTCGGCTGACCGGTGACATCACGACGACGGGGGCCCCGAGACCGGGACCCCCGCCGTCCTGACCGTGCTCAGCCGTCGGCTCCCGCCGGCGTCGTGGTCACCGCGGTTCCCTCGAGCTTGTTCGCCGCTTCGGCGTAGCTGTTGGTGAACGTGTCGGAGATCGTGACCTTCGACGTGTCGACGCCGATCAGCTTCTCCATCGCGAAGATCGTCTTCGGGCCACCCGCGGGCATGATCCCGTCGGGAAGGAATTGCCCCTTGTCGGTCGTGAGGCCGGCGATGTACTGGTCCTTCGTGATGGTGCTGTTCTGCACGAAGTCGGCAGGCAGCGCGTTGGCGATGTCCGTCGCGGTGTGGGTGTCGATCCAGTGCATCGTCGCGACGAGCGCGTCGACGACCTTCTGCGTCTCGTCCTGGTGGGCGGCGACCCAATCGGCGCGGCCGAGCAGGCCCGCCGCCGGCCACGCACCGCCGAGCGCCTTCTGGGCGCCGGCCGTCGTCGCGAGGTCGATCGCGGTCGAGGCGAGGTTCTTCGACTCGAGTGCGCCGACGGTCGGCTGGGTCGTCATCACGCAGTCCGCCGAGCCTCGCTGGATCGCCGCGATGGCCGTGGAGCCTGCGCCGACCGCGAGGGTCGTGTAGTCGTTGTGGGCGACGCCGGCCTGGGCGGCGATGAACTGGGTGAGCTCGTCGGTGCCCGACCCGAGGTCGGTGACGCCGAGGGTCTTGCCCTTGAAGTCGGCCGCGGAGGTGACGCCGCTCTTCGAACTGCACATCTCACGCTCACCGGGGGCGCCCGACAGCTGCACCACGTTGATGACGTTCTTGCCCTTCGACTGGAAGTCGACGGTGTGGATGTACCACGCGCCGGCGAAGTCGACCTGGCCGGAGGCCATGGCGTCCTCGGCGCCGACGCCGCCTTGCTGCTCGGTGGACAGCTCGACGTTCACGCCGTACTTCTGGTAGAAGCCGAGGCTCTGCGCGAGCTGGTAGGGGAGGTAGATCTGCTTGTCGATGCCGCCGACCATGATTTTCACGGTCGGGAGGTCGGTCGATCCGGCGCTCGCGGTGGTTGATCCGCTGCCGGCGCAGCCGGCGAGCGAGAGGGTCGCGAGGCCGACGGCGGCCATGGCGAGCAGTGCGCGTTTCTTCATTGAAATGCCTTTCTGTGGATGTGATGCAGGGCGGGCCCGGGAGCACGCCGCAGGGTGTCGACGGGGTCGACGATCAGGGGGCGGATGCCGCGGTCAGATGCTCTGCGCCTCGGACCGCACAGGGGGACGCCACTTGAGCACCGCATGCTCGAGCAGCGTGATGAGGTACTCGGCGACGAGGGTGAACACGGCGATGATCGCCATGCAGGCGAACACGGTGTTCGGGTCGAAGTTGCCCTGGGCCTGGCTGATGATCAGGCCGATGCCCTTCTGCGCCCCGAGCACCTCCGCGACGAGGGCGCCGATGATGGCGAACCCGAACGCGGTGTGCAGGCTCGCGATGATCCAGGTCATCGCCGACGGGATGGTGACGTGCCGCGCGACCTGCAGCGGGGTCGCCCCGAGCACGCGCACGTTGGAGACGAGGTTCTGGTCGACCTCGCGCACGCCCTGGAACGCATTGAAGAACACCGCGAAGAAGACGAGCACCGCCGCCAGCAGCACCTTCGGGAAGATCCCGAGGCCGAACGCGACGATGAAGATCGAGCCGAGCACGATGCGGGGGATCGAGTTGAGCACCTTGATGTACGGGCCGAACACCGCCGACAGGTAGCGGTTCGTCCCCAGCAGGATGCCGAGGATGACGCCCACGACGGTGCCCAGCGCGAAGCCGTAGAGGGCTTCCTGCACCGTGACCCAGAGGTTCTCCCAGATCGAGCCGAACGCCGTTCCGACGGTGAACAGCCGCACCAGGCTGTCCCAGATGCCGCTCGGCTGGCCGAAGAAGAACGGATCGACCCAGCCGAGCTCGGTGAACAGCTGCCAGCCGCCGATGACCACGACGGCGAGCAGGATGCGTCCGATCCACACCCAGGCGATGCGGCGGCGCCGGCTGGCGCGCGCGGCGGATTGGATGCTCGTCTCGGATGCGGCGGCGGCGCCCGGCAGGCTCACGGCGGTCATGCCGCATCCGCCGTCCGTGCGTACGCGCGAGTGACCTCGTCGCGCAGCGACTGCCAGATCTGGCCCTGCAGCTCGAGGAACCGCGCCTCGTGGCGGATCTCCTGCACGTCGCCGCGGGGTCGGGGCAGGTCGATGTCGAACACGTCCTTGACGGTGCCGGGACTCGTGGTCATGATCACCACGCGGTCCGCCAGGGCGACGGCCTCATCGAGGTCGTGTGTGATGAACAGCACCGAGGGCCGGTACTCCTCCCACAGCGCCAGCAGCTCGGTCTGCATGATCGCCTTGGTCTGCACGTCGAGGGCGCCGAACGGCTCGTCCATCAGGAGGATGCGCGGGTTGTTGATCAGGGCGGCCGCCATCGCGACGCGCTTGCGCATGCCGCCGGAGAGCTGGTGCGGGTAGCGGTCCTCGAAGCCGGCGAGGCCGACACGTCGGATCCAGTCGCGCGCGAGCACCGTCGCCTGTGCCCGCGGCATGCCCTTGAGCACGGGCCCGATCTTCACGTTGTCGAGCACGGTCTTCCAGGGGAAGAGCGAGTCGGCCTGGAACATGAAGCTGACGCCGTCGGTGATGCCGTCGACCCGCGTGCCGCCGACCGACACGTGCCCGGCGCTCGGTTTGTCGAGACCGGACACCTGTCCGAGGGTCGTCGACTTGCCGCATCCTGTCGGTCCGACGATGGCGCAGAACTGGCCGGGTTCGACGGTGAGCGACACGTCGCGGATCGCGGTGAACGCCTCGCCCTTCGGGGTGAGGAAGCGCTTGGTGAGTCCGACGATGTCGATGCGCGCGCCGTCGTCGCGATGGCCGGGGCCGCGCGAGGGGGTGTCGTCCATGGCAAGACCTCTCTGTCTTGGTGAGCGGGAACCTCCGGGGAGGAGTGGACCCATCGTGCGAGAGCGGACGCCGCGTCGTCGCGGTTCTGCGGGTTCGTCTCCTTGTGCCCGTTGCGCGGCTTCTGCGCGTTTCGCGCACCGGTGCGCCTTGCCATCGGTGCGTCGAGGACTCACAATCACTGGGTGCGACGGCGCATGCGGAAGATCTCGAGCCAGATCCTGTTGGCCCAGGTGGTGATCCTCACCGCCTCGATGGCGTTCGGGTTCTTGCTGCTCACGCAGACGGTGCGCGCCAATCTCGATCGCGATTTCGAGGCGCGGGCGGCCGCGATCGCGCAGACGGTCGCGAGCGTGCCGATGGTGCAGCAGTGCATGGTGCCCGGGGCGGCTGCGGCGTGCGCCGGCCAGCTGCAGGAGTACGCGACAGCGACGATGTCCTCGACGGGCGCGTCGTACGTGGTGCTGATCGACATGCAGGGAATCCGACACTCCCACCCCGACCCGTCACTGGTGGGGCAGCGGGTGAGCGAGTCGGTGATGGCTGCGGACGGTCAGGTTCATCTGGGCATCAACTCGGGATCGCAGGGTCTCACCGCGAACGCGCGGGTGCCGCTGTTCAGCCCGGCCGACGTCGTCATCGGCGAGGTGTCGGTGGGCATCCAGGAGAGCTCCGTGTCGAGCGAGCTCGTGCGGGAGCTGCCGTCCTACGGGCTGTGGTTCGCCGTGGCGCTGCTGTTCGGTGCGGTGGCGTCGTGGTTTGTCGCGCGCCGCATGAAGAAGCGAACCTTCGGACTCGAGCTCGATGAGATCGCCCGGCTGCTGCAGGAGCGCGAGGCGACGCTGCACGGCATCCGCGAGGGGGTGCTCGCGCTCGACCCGGCGGGCCGCATCAGCGTCGTGAACGACGCCGCGCGCCGGCTGTTGAATCTTCCGGATGCCGCGGCCGGCCGGCCGCTTGTCGAGGTGGTCGCTGCGGGGGAGCTGCGCGACATCCTCATCGATCCGTCGGTCGGGGTCGATGAACTGTTCGTGACCAGCGAGCTGTGCCTGGTCGTGAACCGCATGCCCGTGGTGCTGCGCGGCAAGCCGCATGGCACGGTCATCACCCTGCGGGACCGCACCGACCTCGAGGGGCTCGCGCGCGAGCTCGACGGGCAGCGCAGTCTGACGGAGTCGCTGCGTGCCCAGCAGCACGAGTTCACCAATCGTCTGCACGCGATCGCGGGCCTGCTCGAGCTCGGTCGTCCCGTGGATGCGCTGTCGTACCTCAACGAGCTACGGGGCACGTCGGCCGATTTCGACGAATCCGTGAGGTCGCGCATCGCGGTGCCGCAGATCGTCGGACTGCTGCTCGGCAAGGCCGCCGAGGCGAGCGAGCGCGGCGTCGAGCTCGTCATCGCCCCCGACTCGCACCTCGACGCCGACGCCCGACACGTGCAGGCCCTGACGACCGTGCTAGGCAACATGATCGACAACGCCTTCGACGCGCTGATGCCCGTCGCGGCGCCGCGGTTCGTGGAGGTGCGCATCGTCGAGTCGCCGGTCGCGATCGAGGTCTCGGTGGCCGACAACGGCATCGGCATCCCCGAGTCGGAGCGTCCGCAGGTGTTCGACCGCGGGTTCACCACGAAACGCTCGGCGCACTCCACGCACGGCGGGCTCGGGCTCGCGCTCGTGATGAACGCGGTCACCCGCATCGGGGGCACGGTCGAGGTCGAGGTCGACGGCGGAACGCGCTTCACCGTGACCCTGCCGACCGCAGTGGCTGCGGAGGTGGGCGGATGAGCGAGGCGGTGATCGAGGTCGTGGTCGTCGACGACGACTACCGCGTCGCGACGGTGCACGCGGGGTTCGTCGATCGCGTCCCCGGGTTCCGCGTGGTCGGCATGGCCCACAGCGCGGCCGAGGCGCGGCGCGTGATCGACGAGAAGCGTCCGCATCTCGTGCTGATGGACATCTACCTGCCTGACGGCGACGGCCTCGACGTGGTGCGCGACCTCGCCGCCGAGGCTCACGCGCCGTCGGTGATCGTCGTGTCGGCGGCGAAGGACGTCGAGTCGATCCGCACGGCTCTGCGACTGGGGGCGGTGCACTACATCAGCAAGCCCTTCGGGTTCGCAGCGCTCGTCGAGCGACTCATCGCCTTCCAGCGCACGCTGGGGGAGATCGCGGCGCTTCCCGAGGAGTCGACGCAGGACGACATCGATCGGCTGTTCGGGGCGCTGCGACCGCCCGAGCCGGCCGTCAGGCCGCGGGTGCCCTCGATGGCTCCGACCGTGAAGCTCGTGTTCGACCGCATCGCGCACAGCGGCGTCGACGGGGCATCCGCCGCGCAGGTCGCCGCCGAGGCGGGCATCTCACGCGCGACGGCCCAGCGCTACCTCTCGCAACTCGAGCAGTCGGGCCACATCGTGCTCACCCTCCGCTACGGCAGCACCGGGCGGCCCGAGCACGTGTACACGACCCCGGCGGCCCGACTCGTGCGCTGAGCTCAGTCGTCCTGCTCGGTCGGGCGCAGCAGCAACTCGTTGATCGTCTGGTGGCGCGGACGCGTCACGATGTACGAGATCGCGTCCGCGACATCCTGCGCCTGCAGCGGCTGCATCGCCGACAGGCGCTGCTGCTGCACCTCGCGGATCTCGGGACGCAGGTGGTCGCGCAGCTCGGTCGCGACGGCACCCGGCTCGACGACGCCGACCCGCAGGTGGCGGCGGCTGAACTCCTGCCGGAACGACTCGCTGAAGGCGCCCACGCCGTGCTTGGTGAGGTTGTAGACGCCGGAGCCGCGCTTGACCTGGCGGCCCGCTGTCGACGAGATGTTCACGAGGTCGGCGACCCGGCGCGGTTCGCTCTCGGCGGCCGCGAGCAGGTGGGGGAGGGCCGCCTCGGTCACCGACAGCAGTGCGGTGAGGTTGAGGTCGATCATGCGATCCCACTCGTCGATCGGCGCGTGCTCGACCGGCCCCAGCAGCATCACGCCGGCGTTGTTCACGAGGATGTCGAGGCGCCCGAGCTCGGCGACCGTGCGGGCCACCGCGGCGCGGGCCTGATCGCGGTCGGTGATGTCGGCCTCGATCGCGACGGCCGTGCCCCCGGCCGCGGCGATCTCTTCCGCGAGCGACGCGAGACGGTCGGCGCGGCGGGCGACGAGGGCCACGGCGGAGCCGTCGGCGGCGAGGGTGCGGGCGGTGGCCTCCCCGATTCCGCTGGAGGCTCCGGTGACGAGGGCGACGGTTCCGGTGAGGGTGCTCATACCGCCAGGCTATGCCCGCGGCATCCTCACGCGACGATGCCGGCGCGACGCGCGGCCGCGACCGCCTCGAAGCGGCTGCTCGCGTCGAGCTTGTGCATCGCGGATGACACGTAGGCCTTCACCGTCGCCTCGGTGAGGCCGAGGGCCTCGGCGATCTGGCTGTTGCGGCGGCCGAGCGCGAGCTGGGTGACCATGTCGACCTCGCGGGGCGAGAGCCGCGGGGCGACGAGCTCGGTCGGGGCGGGCAGCAGCAGTCGGCCGATCGCGTCGATGCGCGCCAGCAGCTCGGGGTCCTGCACGACGCGGCTGAGCTCTCGCAGTTCGGCGGCCGCCTCCCGCACTTCCTGGCGTTCCCGCGACGGGGCATCGGCGGCGGCCGAGAGTGCTGCCGCCTGCCGCAGCTCGCTCACCCGGCGCTCCACCTCCGCGGCGACCGTGAACTCCCACGCGAGGTTCTGCGCGGCCGACACGGTGCGGCGCACGATGTCGCCGCCGAACTGTGTGGCGACGCGCTCGCCGACGTAGAGCACGGCCCGCACCCGGTCGCCGACGATCGCCGGCACGGCCAGCAGCGACACGATCGCCTCGCCGCTGACCTCGCGGTCGTAGTGGTGGGTGATCGCCGTCGAGCGCTCGTACTGGGTCGCCGCGACCGGCCTCCGGTCGACCATGGCCTTGCCGCCGACCCCGTGGGCGGGTTCGATGAGCACTCCCGCGAGGGTGTGGCTGTGCGCGCCGACGAACGCGTCGAGACGGGCGCCGCCGGGGGTGGCGTACGCACCGAAGGTGATGCTGGCGCCCGTGTCGCGGCGCAGGGTGCGCAGCGTCGCGAGCAGGGCATCGCGGGGGGCGAGCGGCGACGTCATCGTCTCCACATCACTACCTCCTTTGGACGGTAGTCGAGCGCGTCGGTGCGTTCGTAGCGTTGAAGCTAGCAGGGCCGAACCCCGGGTTTCGCTATGAGTATCCGCTCACGCCGATGTGAACGGATGCCCCGTGGCCCCGGTCCTGCGGGTCTATCCACAACACAAAGGAGTGTTCATCGTGAGCAACCAGACCGACATCATCTCGCGCCCGACGTTCGTCGCCGGTGTCGCGGACCCGGGCGCTCTCGGCCTCGCCGCGTTCGCCCTCACGACGTTCGTGCTGAGCGTCGCCAACGCGGGGTGGATCCCCGACGCCGGGGCCGGCGCGCTGGCCCTCGCCCTGTTCTACGGCGGCATCGCCCAGCTGCTCGCCGGCATGTGGGAGTTCGTGAAGGGCAACACGTTCGGCGCCGTCGCGTTCACCTCGTACGGCTCGTTCTGGCTGGCCGTGTGGTTCCTGCTGACGAACGACGCGCTCGCCAAGGCGGCCGGCGCCGACGGACTCGCCGTCTTCTTCCTGGCGTGGACGATCTTCACCTTCTACATGACCATCGGCGCCATCAAGGCGAGCCGCATCGTGCTGCTGGTGTTCATCGCCCTGCTGATCACGTTCGTGCTCCTCACGATCGGCGCGTTCAGCGGCAGCGCGACCGCGACCAACATCGGCGGCGTCGTCGGTCTCGTGACCGCCGTGCTCGCCTGGTACGGCTCCGCGGCATCCGTCATCAACTCGACCTGGGGACGCACCGTCCTCCCGATCGGCGCCCCGAAGGCGAGCTGACCGTGTCGACCATCGAGCACGCCTCCGCGATCGAGAACCTCGCGCACGAGAACCGGCGGTTCCCGCCGAGCCCCGAGTTCGCGGCGGCCGCCAACGTGACCGCCGACATCTACCGGGAGGCGGATGCCGACCGGCTCGCCTTCTGGGCGGACAAGGCGGCGCGGCTGGACTGGGCCGAGCCCTGGACCCAGGTGCTCGACTGGAGCGACCCGCCGTTCGCGAAGTGGTTCGTCGGGGGCCGGCTGAACGTGGCGGTGAACTGCCTCGACCGCCACGTGGCGGCCGGCCTCGGCGACCGGGTCGCGTATCACTTCGAGGGCGAGCCGGGCGACACCCGCACCATCACCTACCGCGAGCTCACCGAGCGGGTGTGCCAGGCGGCGAACACGCTCACCGCGCTCGGCGTGCAGGAGGGCGACCGGGTCGCGATCTACATGCCGATGATCCCCGAGACGATCATCGCGATGCTGGCCTGCGCCCGCATCGGGGCACCGCACACCGTGGTGTTCGGCGGCTTCTCGGCCGAGGCGCTGCGCACGCGCATCCTCGACTGCGACGCCCGGGTAGTGATCACCGCTGACGGCGGCTACCGCAAGGGCTCTGCGGTGGCGTTGAAGCCGGCGGTCGATGAGGCGCTGACCGGATGCCCCGACGTGAGGTCCGTGCTGATGGTGCGCCGCACCGGACAGGACGTGGCCGTCACCGAGGGTCGCGACCTGTGGTGGCATGAGAGCGTCGACCGCGCCAGCACGTCGCACGATGCGCAGGCGTTCGATGCGGAGCATCCGCTCTATGTCATGTACACCTCGGGCACGACCGGCAAGCCGAAGGGCATCCTGCACACGAGCGGCGGGTACCTCACCGGGTGCTCGTTCACCCAGTGGGAGACCTTCGACCTCAAGCCCGAGACCGACGTCTACTGGACGGCGGCCGACATCGGGTGGGTGACCGGCCACAGCTACATCGTCTACGGTCCGCTGTCGAATGCGACGACCTCGGTGCTCTACGAGGGCACACCCGACACGCCCCACCAGGGGCGCTGGTGGGAGATCGTGCAGAAGTACGGCGTCACGACGCTGTACTGCGCGCCGACGGCGATCCGCACGTTCATGAAGTGGGGTCACCAGATCCCCGAGGGGTACGACCTGTCGAGCCTGAAGCTCATCGGGTCGGTGGGTGAGCCCATCAACCCCGAGGCGTACATGTGGTACCGCGCGCACATCGGCGGCAACCGGGTGCCCGTGATCGACACGTGGTGGCAGACCGAGACGGGCTCGATCATGATCAGCCCGCTCCCGGGCATCACGGCCGGCAAGCCCGGCGCGGCCATGAGCGCGATGCCGGGCATCGGCGTCGACGTGGTCGACGAGCAGGGCGAGTCGGTCGGCAACGGCCAGGGTGGCTACCTGGTGCTGACCGAGCCGTGGCCGTCGATGCTGCGCACGATCTGGGGCGACCCGGAGCGGTTCAAGGAGACCTACTGGTCGCGGTTCCCGGGTCGCTACTTCGCGGGCGACGGGGCCAAGCGCGACGAGGACGGCGACCTGTGGCTGCTGGGTCGCGTCGACGACGTGATGAACGTGTCGGGGCACCGCCTCTCGACGACCGAGATCGAGTCGGCACTCGTGTCGAACCCGAAGGTCGCTGAGGCGGCCGTGGTGGGGGTCGACGACCCCGTGACCGGTCAGGCGGTCGCTGCATTCGTGATCCTGCGCAAGGAGGCCGGAGACGGAGGTGACCACGTGACCCGTGAGCTGCGAGAGCACGTGGCCAAGGAGATCGGCAAGATCGCGCAGCCCCGTCAGATCATGGTCGTCGCCGAGCTGCCGAAGACGCGCTCGGGCAAGATCATGCGTCGCCTCCTGCGTGACGTCGCCGAGAACCGGCCCGTGGGTGATGTGACCACCCTCGCCGACTCGGGCGTCATGGACGCGATCAAGACCGGCATGCAGTCAGGTGCTCACGACGACTGATCCGGCCTGACGCGCAGGGGCCGGCTTCGCGGATGCCGCGGCGCCGGCCTTTGCGCGTGCGGTCAGCGCATTCCGGTGCGCACCCACCGCTGGACACGCCAGATGCCGTTATAGAGGTTCCACGGCGCGAGGTCGAAGGTGTCCCAGCGCTGGCCGACATGCGCCGTCCAATCCGGGATGCGTCCGCAGCACACGCGGTGACCGAACGCACGGAAGAGCGCGTTGCAGAGTGCCTTATGCATAGTTGTTGCCTCTCATGATTCGCTGGCCCCGAGCGGGGCTAGCGTGGGCAACGACTCATGCGGCGATCGTAGACCTTGTGATGTCGGATGTGGGCGGGAAGATCCGTGTGTGTCCACGTCTTCCCTCGGTCCGACGAGCGTGTGGTGCATGTTCTGTTCGAGGCACGTGACTCGACTTCTCGCAGAAGCTGACACGCCGCGCTATTGCGCTCCGTCGTGCGCGAAGGCCGGTCAGGACGAACGTCGCGCGCGGCGTGGCGGTGTTGCCGGGAACAATGTGCAGGTGACGTCTGCCGCGCACTGGCGTCTGGCAGTGGGTGAGCGCCACATGGTCGGCAGTCTTGTCGATGGGCTTGCCCGGTGCGAAACGACGGGAAAAGTTCGCTACGACACGCTCATCGAGGCCTGGGTCGCGGCCTTCGTCGATTTCGCGGATGACGCCGGGCTTGCCGCATTTGTGTGCGGGGAGTGTCACGGTGCGCACCTCGGACACCCTCGGCGCAAGGACGGCCGTGCGGGAATCCGTGTGGCACGTCGCTCATATGATGCGGCGCTTGCGCAGATGTTCTCGACCATTCGAGAGCTACGCGAGCAGGCGCGGCCGCAGGGCAAAGCAAAACCCCCGCCATGTAGAAGCTAGGCGAGGGTTTCTGGGACCGTTGTAACGACGGTCCGTGTGGCTCCGACGGGCGTCGATCCCGTGACCTCACGATTTTCAGTCGTGCGCTCTACCAACTGAGCTACAGAGCCGCGCGGCATATCTGCCGCGTCCTAGACGAAGGGCCCTCTGCTAAGAAAGGGCCCGTCGCTCGGAGCGACCCTGACGGGACTTGAACCCGCGACCTCCGCCGTGACAGGGCGGCACGCTAACCAACTGCGCTACAGGGCCATGCTTGTTAAGTTGTGTGCCGGTGAGTGTGACCCCAACGGGATTCGAACCCGTGCTACCGCCGTGAAAGGGCGGCGTCCTAGGCCGCTAAACGATGGGGCCGGGCGAAACTCGACATCCCGAGGGATTCGGCGGTCACGCTTGCCGACGCTCAAGCATACGCAAACGAACGCCGTTGCACCAAACCGAGCGATCATGCGATTCGTGGCAGCCCCGCGTGGGCTCCCGCAGCCTCCTGCTCCACCCCGCAGAATGACGAAGGCGTGCGGTCAACCTTCAACCTGTGCTTGATTCCTTCGTGAAGGTGACGCATGTTATTAGTGATGCAGATGTGACTCGAGCACCGAAGGGATGCCTCGTGACCGACGACACCACTCAGGTGGACCACACCGACGAGTGCGATTGCGCGCCCTCCGCGCGTGAGCAGCGCGCGCTGTGGCCCGACGTGAGCCGTCGCGCGCTCTTCGGTGCGGGGGCACTCGGCATCGTCGCCGTCGGCGCGGTCGCTTCCGGGTTCTCGACTCCCGCCTTCGCCGCCGACTACCCCAGCTGGGCCGACGTGCAGGCGGCGAAGAACAACGAGGCCGCGAAGCAGTCCGAGATCACGAAGATCAACGGCCTCATCTCGCAGCTGAACACGCAGGTCACGCAGACGCAGGCGGCCGCTGATCAGGCGTCGCAGGTCTTCTACACCGCGCAGCAGGCGTTCTTCGACGCGAGCCAGAAGGCCGCCGACATCCAGGATCAGGCCGACAAGCAGTCCGCCGCCGCCCTCGAGGCGGCGAACCAGGCCGGTCGCCTGGCAGCGCAGCTCTACCGCTCCGGTGGCGACAACGCGTCGCTGCAGATCTTCTTCGCCGGATCCGCCGCGGGGGCCAACGATCTCCTCGCCCGCCTCGGCACGATGGACCGCCTGCTGCAGCGCAACAACGACGTCTACACGAACGCGGTCACCGCGCAGAACCTCGCGCAGTCGCTCAGCGACCAGGCCAAGGTGCAGGCCGATGAGCGCGACAAGCTCCAGCAGCAGGCCAATGACGCGATGACCGCGGCGCAGAACGCCGCCCAGGCGGCGCAGGCCGCCCTCGCGAACCAGCAGAGCCACCTGCAGGACCTCCAGGCGCAGCTGCAGGCGCTGCAGGATCAGACCGCCAAGACCGTCGCCGACTACCAGGCCGGGGTCGAAGCCGCACGCAAGGCCGCCGAGGCGGCGGCCGCGGCGGCAGCGGCGGCGGCCGCGAAGGCCGCCCAGGAGGCCGCGCAGGGCGGCGGCGGTGGCGGAGGCGGCGGCGCCTCGTCGAGCGGGTGGGCCCGCCCCGCGAACGGGCCGATGACCTCGCCCTACGGCCCCCGCTACGCCCAGTGCGGTCCGTCGTACTGCGCCAGCAGCTTCCACTACGGTCTCGACATCGCCAACGGCACGTGCGGCTTCCCGATCTTCGCGGCCAGCGCCGGCACGGTCGTCCACGCCGGCCCCAACGGCGGCTACGGCAACTACGTCAAGATCGACCACGGCGGCGGCATCGGCACGGGGTACGCGCACATGCAGAACGGCGGCATCCTCGTGTCCTACGGCCAGCAGGTCTCGGCCGGCCAGGTCATCGGGCGCGGCGGCGAGACCGGCAACGCGTTCGGATGCCACCTTCACTTCGAGTTCTACGTCAACGGATCGCCGAAGAACCCGCAGCCCCTCATGGCGCAGCGCGGCATCAACATCTAGTCGACACAGCGAAGGGGGCGGATGCCGCGGCATCCGCCCCCTTCGTCATGTCGGGGTGAGGGCGCTCAGTGCCCTTCGGCCTCGAAGCGCGCGAACGCCTCGGAGACGAGACGCTCGGCCTCGGCCGCGTCGGCCCACTCGTCGACCTTGACCCACTTGCCGGGCTCGAGGTCCTTGTAGTGCTCGAAGAAGTGGGTGATCTCCTTCTGCGTGTACTCCGGGATGTCGGCGACGTCCTGGATGTGCGCCCAGCGGGGGTCCTTGGCGAGCACGGCCACGACCTTGTCGTCGCCGCCGGCCTCGTCGCTCATCTTCAGCACGCCGACCGGGCGCACCTTGGCGCCGACGCCGGGTGCGAGCTCCTGGTCGAGCAGCAGCAGCACGTCGAGCGGGTCGCCGTCCTCGCCGAGCGTGTTCTCGAAGAACCCGTAGTTCGCCGGGTAGCCGAACACCGTGTAGAGGATGCGGTCGAGGAACACCCGGCCGGTCTCGTGGTCGACCTCGTACTTCACGCGGCTGCCGCGCGGGATCTCGATGACGGCGTCGTATGCGCCCATGTGCGTGCTCCTTAGATCAGGGGCTGGGATGCCGCCCCTCAGCCTAGTGCGGCGGCCTCGGCGACATCGGGGCGGGCGTCACGAGCCGTCGGGTGCGCTCGCGCGCCGCGTTCGCGCCGCCCTACGGTAAAGGCATGCCCGCACTGGATCCCGCCGTCGCCGAGGTGCGCCTCGCGGTGCGCACGGCACTCTCGGGTGTGGAGGCGACGTCGGTCGTCATGGCGCTCTCGGGCGGACCCGACTCCCTCGCCCTCGCCGCCGCGACCGCGTTCGAGGCGCCGAAGCTCGGCATCGCCGCGACCGCGGTGATCGTCGACCACGCGCTGCAGCCGGGGTCGGATGCCGCCGCCTCCCGCGCCGCCGATCAGGCGCGTGCGCTCGGGCTCGCCGCCCGCATCGTGCGGGTCGAGGTGACCGCAGCGGGTGACGGGCCGGAGGGGGCCGCGCGCTCCGCGCGCTACCGCGCGCTCACCGGGGCCGCGGCCGACCTCGGCGCGGCGGCCGTGCTCCTCGGGCACACACTCGACGACCAGGCCGAGACCGTGCTGCTGGGCCTCGCCCGCGGAGCGGGCGCCACGAGCCTCGCCGGCATGGCCGCCGTGCGGCGGGACGAGGCATCCGGGGTTCTGCTGGTGCGGCCGCTGCTCGCGGTGCGCCGCGCGACCACTCTCACCGCGTGCGCGGCGGCGGGCCTCGAGCCCTGGCACGATCCGCAGAACGCCGACCCGGCATTCGCACGGGTGCGAGTGAGGGAGCTGGTGCTGCCGGTGCTCGAGCGCGAGCTCGGCCCGGGCGTCGCCGAGGCCCTCGCCCGCACCGCCGACCAGTTGCGCGAGGACACGGCCGCCTTCGACGAGATGATCGACGAGACCATCGAGGACATCGTCGAGCACGCCGAAGCGGGCATCTCCGTCTCGGTCGGCGCGCTCGCCGCGAATCCTCCGGCGCTACGCCACCGCATCATCCGCCACGTCGTGGCGAGCGAGTTCGGTCAGAGCCTCACCCGCACGCAGACCCTCGCGGTCGCCCGCCTCGTCACCGACTGGGCAGGGCAGGGACCCCTCGACCTGCCCGGCTGCCGGGCTCGCCGCGTCGGCGCCCGCATCGAGTTCACCGCCGCAGGGCCCCCCTCCTAGACTCGACCCATGCGCGCCGTCGACCTCGCCTCCGACCTCGAGACCGTTCTCGCGACCGAGGAGGAGATCCGCGCGAAGCTCGACGAGATCGCCACTCAGGTGGCGGTCGACTACGAGGGCAAGGAGCTCGTGCTCGTCGGCGTGCTCAAGGGCGCCGTCATGGTGATGGCCGACTTCGCCCGGGCGCTGCCGATGCTCGTTCCCATGGACTGGATGGCCGTCTCCTCATACGGCGCCGGCACCAAGTCGAGCGGCGTCGTGCAGATCCGCAAAGACCTCGACACCGACATCCACGACAAGCACGTGCTGATCGTCGAGGACATCATCGACTCCGGCCTCACCCTCAGCTGGCTGCTCGAGAACTTCGCCGCCCGCGGCGCCGCATCCGTCGAGGTCTTCGCCCTGTTCCGCAAGCCGGATGCCGCGAAGGTGCACGTCGACTGCCGCTACGTCGGCTTCGAGATCCCGAACGAGTTCGTCGTCGGCTACGGACTCGACTACGCCGAGAAGTACCGAAACCTGCGTGACGTCGCGGTTCTCGCCCCCCACGTCTACGCCTGACGCGTCGTCGGGCGGCCGGGCCGCGGCATCCGGATTCGCCCAGTTCGCCGTGGGCGAATGCACAGACCCGCCATAGTGGGCGAGCGCTAACCTGAGGGAACCGTTCACGAGGCGGAACGTCGACGAAAGGCGCTCGGGCGCAGGCTCGAATCATGGACTTCAAGAAGATCACCCGCAATCCGATCATCTACGTGCTGCTGATCGGTCTGCTGCTCATCATCGGGTTCTCCCTCATCTCGAGCCTCGGCGGAGCCAAGCAGATCTCGACGCAGGAGGGTCTCAACCTCCTCAAGGGCGGAACCGTCAGCAAGGTGGTCAACACCGACGGCGACCAGCGCGTCGACCTCACCCTCTCGACCCCCTACAACGGCTCGAGCGATGTGCAGTTCTACTACGTGAACGCCCGCGCGACCGACGTGGTCAACGCGATCGACGCGGCCAACCCCTCGGGCGGCTACAACGACGTCGTGCCGCGCACCACCTGGCTCGACAGCCTGCTCTCGCTCGCCGTGCCCTTACTCCTCCTCGGCCTCGTGTTCTGGCTGCTGCTGTCGATGTCGCAGGGGGGCGGCAGCAAGATCATGCAGTTCGGCAAGTCGCGAGCGAAGCTCGTCACCAAGGAGACCCCGACGGTCACCTTCGACGACGTCGCCGGCTCCGACGAGGCGATCGAGGAGCTGCAGGAGATCAAGGACTTCCTGAAGGACCCGACGAAGTTCCAGGCGCTCGGCGCCCGCATCCCGAAGGGCGTGCTGCTGTACGGCCCTCCCGGAACCGGCAAGACCCTGCTCGCCCGCGCCGTCGCCGGCGAGGCGGGCGTGCCGTTCTACTCGATCTCGGGCTCGGACTTCGTCGAGATGTTCGTCGGCGTCGGCGCGAGCCGCGTGCGCGACCTGTTCAACCAGGCCAAGGAGAGCGCGCCCGCCATCATCTTCATCGATGAGATCGACGCGGTCGGACGCCATCGCGGCGCCGGACTCGGCGGCGGGCACGACGAGCGCGAGCAGACGCTCAACCAGATGCTCGTCGAGATGGACGGCTTCGACCCGAAGGCCAACGTCATCGTCATCGCGGCGACCAACCGTCCCGACATCCTCGACCCGGCCCTGCTGCGACCCGGCCGCTTCGACCGCCAGATCGGCGTCGACGCCCCCGACCTGAAGGGCCGCAAGAAGATCCTCGAGGTGCACGGGCGCGGGAAGCCCCTCTCCGACAGCGTCGACCTCGAGGTCATCGCCCGCAAGACCCCCGGGTTCACCGGTGCCGACCTCGCCAACGTGCTCAATGAGGCGGCGCTGCTGACGGCCCGCTCGAACGCGCAGCTCATCGACATGCGCGCCCTCGATGAGGCCATCGACCGCGTGATCGCCGGACCTCAGCGCCGCACGCGCGTGATGAAGGACAAGGAGAAGCTCATCACCGCGTACCACGAGGGCGGCCACGCCCTCGCCGCGGCGGCGATGAACCACACCGACCCCGTCACGAAGGTCACGATCCTCCCGCGCGGCAAGGCGCTCGGCTACACGATGGTGCTGCCGCTCGACGACAAGTACTCGATCACCCGCAACGAGCTGCAGGACCAGCTCACCTACGCGATGGGCGGTCGCGTGGCTGAGGAGATCGTGTTCCACGACCCGACCACGGGCGCCTCGAACGACATCGAGAAGGCCACCGGCATCGCCCGCAAGATGGTCACCGAATACGGCATGACCACCGACGTCGGCCCCGTGAAGCTCGGCTCGAGCTCGGGTGAGATGTTCCTCGGGCGCGACATGGGTCACGGCCGCGACTACTCCGACGAGCTCGCCGAGCGCGTCGACGTACAGGTGCGCGACCTCATCGAGCAGGCCCACAACGAGGCCTACCAGGTGATCAACGACAACCGCGACGTGCTCGACAAGCTCGCCCTCGCGCTCCTCGAGAAGGAGACGCTCGACCACCTCGAGCTCGCCGAGATCTTCAAGGACGTGCGCAAGCTGCCCGAGCGCCCCCAGTGGCTCTCGAGCACGAAGCGCCCGGTCTCGGCGCTGCCGCCGGTCGACGTGCCGCGCCGTCGCGAGCAGGAGGGCGTCGCCGCCCAGACCGAGGCCGCCGACGAGGGGGCTGCAGCGAAGAAGGCTCCGCGCCAGCGTCCGACCGGACAGGCCCGCCCCGCGACCGCGTAGGCTCGGCGCATGGCCGTCGACCGTGCACGTGTCGCCGCGCTCGTGAGGGAGCTCCTCGAGGCGATCGGCGAGAACCCCGACCGACCCGGACTCCGGCAGACGCCTGAACGGGTGGCCGACGCCTACGGCGAGTTCTTCGCCGGGGTCGACGCCGATCCCGCGGCAGCTCTCTACCGCACCATCTCGATCAGCCGTGGCCCCGCGCCCGACACACTGCCGAGCGGCGCCGTCATGCTGCGCGACATCGACTTCCGTTCGGTCTGCGAGCACCACCTGCTGCCGTTCCGCGGCCGGGCGCACCTGGCCTACCTCCCCGGCGAGAAGGTCGTGGGCCTCGGTGCTCTCCCGCGCGTGGTCGAGGTGCTGTCGGCCCGCCCGCAGGTGCAGGAGCGCCTCGGCGAGCAGATCGCCGACACCATCGCCGACGGGCTCGACGCCCGTGGGGTGCTCGTCGTGCTCGACGCGGTGCACGGCTGCGTCACCTCCCGCGGCGAACGGCAGCCCGACGCGTCCACCGTCACGATCGCCGCACGCGGAGAGCTCGCTGAGCCCGCCGCCCGCGCCGAGCTCATCGCCCTGATCGGAGCGAACCGCTGATGGGATGCCTCGTCATGGGCATCGTGAACGCGACCCCCGACTCGTTCAGCGACGGCGGTCGCTACCTCGACCCCGACCTCGCCGTCGCCCACGGGCTGAGGCTGCGCGAGCTCGGCGCCGACATCCTCGACATCGGCGGCGAGTCGACACGGCCCGGTGCCGTGCGCGTCACCCCCGAGATCGAGCAGGAGCGGGTGCTGCCGGTCGTGCACGCGCTCGCCGCCGCAGGAGCCGTCGTGAGCATCGACACCATGAACGCCTCGACCGCGGTCGCGGCCGTCGCCGCCGGTGCGCGCATCGTCAACGACGTGTCGGGCGGTCTCGCCGACCCCGATCTGCTCGCGGCCGTCGCCGCCACCGGCGCCGACGTGGCGCTCGGGCACTGGCGCGGCCACTCCGACGACATGTACGCGCAGGCCCAGTACGACGACATCGAACGCGAGGTCGCCGCAGAGCTCGTCGGACGGGTCGAGGCGGCGGCCGCGGCGGGCATCAACCCGGCCCGTGTCATCCTCGACCCGGGTCTCGGCTTCGCCAAGCGCGGCGACCACGAGCCGCAAGGGGTTCCTCGCCGCAGCGCTCGGGGGCGAGGCATCCGAGGCCCGCCGCGACCTCGCCACCGCGGTCACCAGCGTGCTCGCCGCCGACGCCGGAGCCTGGGCGGTGCGCGTGCACGACGTCGTCGCCACCCGCGACGCGCTCACCATCGCCCGCGCCTGGCAGGAAGGGAAGGCATGAACCCGCTCGACGAGATCGCGATCACCGGCATCCGCGCATTCGGACGCCACGGGGTGTTCGCCCATGAGCGCGCCGAAGGGCAGGAGTTCGTCGTCGACGCGGCGCTCTACCTCGACGGCGCGGTCGTGCAGCGCGCCGCGGTCACCGACGACGTCACCGACACGGTGCACTACGGCGAGGTGGCGGTGCGCATCGCCGAGATCATCGGCGGCGACCCGGTCAACCTCATCGAGACCCTCGCCGAGCGCATCGCGACCGCCGTGCTCGAGGGCTGGCCGGTGCACATGGTGCGCATCACCGTGCACAAGCCGCAGGCGCCCATCCCCGTGCCGTTCGACGACGTGACCGTCAGCGTCACCCGCGTGCGCATCGAGGGAGCGCTGTGAACCGGCGGCTCGCGCAGGGCGTCGGCGACGAGGCATCCGTCACCGCCGTCGTCGCCCTGGGGTCGAACCTCGGCGACCGCGGCACCACGATCGAGGCCGCCGTCGCCGACCTGCGCACGCTGCCGGGCACGAGCGCGCTCGAGGTCGCTCCCGTGCTCGAGACCGTCGCGCTCACCCTGCACGGGCCGGATGCCTCGGCCCCGCCGTATCTCAACACGGTCGCACTCGTCACCACGACCCTCCGACCCGCCGAGCTGCTCGCCGCCCTCCACGAGATCGAGGCGCGGCACGGGCGGGTGCGTCGCGAGCGCTGGGGCGACCGCACGCTCGATCTCGACCTGATCGCGTACGACGACGTGCACTCCGACGACCCGGCGTTGCTGCTGCCTCACCCGCGCGCTGCCGAGCGCGACTTCGTGCTGCGCCCGTGGCTGGCCGTCGACCCCGACGCGGTGCTGCCCGGTCGCGGTCGCGTCGACGCGCTGCTCGCCGCGCTCGACGACGGGGGCCCCGCGTGAAGCGCACGAGCCCCCTCGCCCTGTTCACCGCGGCTGTGCTCGGCCTGGGTGCCGGGTTCCTCGTCGACCAGCTGCTGACCGCGGGTGGGCGCGCCACCTTCACGCCCGCCATCGGACTGCCGATCCTGCTGGTGCTGCTCGGCCTCGCCGAGATCCTGCTGGCACTCCCGATCCGCCGAGCCACCCGCGCGACGGTCAAGGTCGACATCGACCCGTTCCGGGCGGTGCGCATCGCGGTGCTCGCGAAGGCCTCCTCACTCGTCGGTGCGGTCGTCGCCGGGTTCGCGCTCGGACTGCTGCTGTTCGTGTCGACCCGCCCGGCCACCCCCGACTCCGGCGCGCTGCTGCCGATCATCCTCACCGCGGCGGCGGGCGTCGCGCTGGTGGTCACCGCCCTCGTCGCCGAACACCTGTGCACCCTGCGGAAGGACGACGATGACGACGACTCCGGACCCGGCGCTCCCGCGATCGAGCCGCACCGTCATTGAGCCGGGCCTCGACGCCGAGGTGCTCGATAGGGGCACTTTCGCGCCGGTCGGTGCGCCGCGCCGCGGCTGGCTGACAGGCACGGATGCCGCGGATCCCGCACCGTGGCATCGGCTTGCGCGGCCCTACCTCAGGACCGAGCTGATCGAGCTCGCGCTGTGGACCGTTGCGGTGGTGGGGGCATCCGTTGTTCTCGGCATCTGGACGGGCGCGTGGTGGCCGTATCCCGTGGGCGGTGTGCTCGTCGTCGTGCTGGTCGTGTGGGCGGCGATCCTGCCGCGACGCCTGCGGTCGTGGGGCTACCGCCTGCGCGCCGATGACATCGTCGTGCGGCGGGGCATCCTGCTGCAGCGCGAGCTCGCCGTGCCCTACGGGCGGCTGCAGCTCGTCGACATCGCCCACGGTCCGCTCGACCGGGCGTTCAGCATCGCGCAGGTGAAGCTCGTCAGCGCCGCCTCGACCGGCAGCGTCGTGCTGCCGGGGCTGCGGCAGGAGGCCGCCGAGCTGCTGCGCGACGCGCTGATCGAGCTCGCCGAGCAGCGCCGGACACCGCTGTGAGCGATCCCGTCGAGGCGGGCGACCAGGGCGGTGCGGTCGAGGGGGTGTCCGCCGGCGCTCACGGCGACCCGCGACCCGACCCGGCGGCAGCGCTCTCGGGATCGGTGCTCACGGATGGCGCGTGGCACCGGCTGCACCCGCTGACGCCCGTCTTCCGCGGCGGGCTGGTCGTCGTGGTCGTCGCGGGCGTGCTCATCGCGAACCTGCGCGAGCGCCTGCTCGCGTTCGTGGTGCCGATGTTCGCGCCGGGGCCGCATCCGCCGGCCGACGACCCGCGGGATCCCGTCGACTACGTGTTCGCCCACAATCTGGTCTTCCTCGTGCTGCTCGGCGCGATCGTCGTCGCGCTGCTGCTCGTCGGGCTGTTCGCGCTGTCGTGGCGTTTCCACACGTTCCGGGTCACGGCCGCCGACGTCGAGGTGCGCCGGGGCGTGCTGTTCCGCTCGCACCGCCGTGCCCCGCTCGACCGCGTGCAGGGCGTGAACCTCACCCGCCCGCTCGTCGCGCGCCTGGTCGGCATGGCGAAGCTCGAGGTGATGGGCGCCGGCCTCGACTCCAACGTGGAGCTGTCGTACCTGTCGACGCGGTCGGCCGAGGCGGTGCGCCGCGACATCCTGCGCCTCGCCTCGGGCGTGCGGGCCGAGACGGATGCCGCGGGCCCCGGCCCGCACGCCGGCCGCCTGGCCTCGGCGCGCGCGGCCGTGGGCGACGGTCTGACGGGTCTGGTCTTCGGGGCGGAGCCCGCGGCATCCG
>NZ_MEGA01000009.1:0-38194 GCF_001725695.1 Microbacterium sp. SCN 71-21 | reverse complement strand
TCGATCGCGCGGCGGATGGCGTCCTTCACCCCGTCGATGTCGTGGGGATTGATCAGCAGCGCACTGCCCAGCTCGTCGGCGGCTCCCGCGAACTCGCTCAGCACCAGCACACCGCGGTTGTCGGTGCGGGTGGCGACGTACTCCTTCGCGACGAGGTTCATGCCGTCGCGCAACGCCGTCACGAGCATCACGTCGGCCGCGAGGTAGAGCGCCACCATCTCCTCGCGCGGGTATGCCTGGTGCAGGTAGCGGATCGCCGTGTGCCCCATCGTGTCGTGGTCGCCGTTGATGCGCCCCACCGTCAGTTCGATCTCGTCGCGCAGCTGCATGTACGCCTCGACGCGCTCCCGGCTGGGGCTCGCGACCTGCACGAGGGTGACGTCCTCGACCGAGAGGGAGCCGTCGCCCAGCAGTTCACCGAACGCCTTCAGCCGGTGGCGGATGCCCTTGGTGTAGTCGAGTCGATCGACTCCCAGCAGGATCTTGCGGGGATTCCCGAGGCTCGCGCGGATCTCCGCCGCCCGCGCGCGCACGTCCTCCCGTTGCGCGAGCTCGATGTAGGAGTCGGCGTCGATCGAGATCGGGAACGCCTTGGCGAGCGCGAGGCGCGTGCCACCGTCGGGCGTCGGCACCCGGATGCCGCTGGCGCGCGTCTCGTAGTGGAACTGGCGGCGCACGGCGCGGGCGAAGTTGCCGGCGTCGGCCACTCGCTGGAAGCCGATGACGTCGGCGCCGAGGAGACCCTCCAGCACCTGACGACGCCAGGGCAGCTGGGCGAAGATCCCGTATGCCGGGAACGGAATGTGATGGAAGTAGCCGATCGTCAGGTCGGGCCGCAGCTCCCGCAGCAGCGCCGGAACGAGCTGCAGCTGGTAGTCCTGCACCCAGACCGTCGCGCCGGAGGCCGCGACTTCCGCCGCCGCCTCAGCGAAACGACGGTTCACCGCCACGTAGGTGTCCCACCAGATGCGCTTGTACCGCGGCGCCGCGATCACGTCGTGGTACAGCGGCCAGATCGTGTCGTTCGAGAAGCCTTCGTAGTAGTTCTCGACCTCCGCCGCGGAGAGCGCGACCGGCACGATGAAGATGCCGTCGACCTCGAGCGGGTCGAGCTCCAGGTCGGCTTTGCCGGGCCATCCGACCCACGCGCCGTCACGCTTGCGCATGACCGGCTCGAGCGCGGTGACGAGACCACCGGGCGAATGCCGCCAGCCGCCCTCGTCGTCGCGATCCACCGGGAGTCTGTTTGCCACGACCACGAAGTCGGCCTGAGTCACAAGGGCCCTGCTCTCTGATTCGGTCCGTCCAGGCTATCCGCACCCGTCGGCGGGCCGACTACGGTTGACACATGCGCAAGTACCTCTTCGGCACGGGCATCATCGGCGCCATCACGAGCGGATTCACCCTGCTGCGCGGCCTGCGCGGGAGCGACGAGCCGTTCACCTGGCGCACCGCGCTCGCGTGGCTGAGCTGGGGCATCACCCTTGCGCTCGCGATCGGCGCGATCGTCGACACCTTCCGAGCCGGCCACGGACACGTGATCGGCAACGACTCCCCCGTCGCCGACAAGCAGGCGAAGCTGCTCGCCAAGCGCCTGCGCCGCTGAGCGCACCCGACACACGGCGACGCCCGCCCTCCCGCAGAGGGCGGGCGTCGTGCTGTCAGCGCGTGATGATCAGCGCGTGATGATCAGCGCGTCGCCCTGACCGCCGCCGCCGCACAGCGCGACGGCCGCGGTGCCCGATCCCCGGCGCACCAACTCGTGCACCACGTGCACGACGAGCCGGTTGCCGGATGCCCCGATCGGGTGCCCGATCGCGATGCCCCCGCCGTGGATGTTGACGATCTCCTCCGAGACGCCGAGACGAGCGGTGGATGCCGCCACCACCGCCCCGAACGCCTCGTTGATCTCGATGAGGTCGAGGTCGCCGACCGTGATGCCGTGCTTCTGCACGGCCACTTCGATGGCGTGGGCGGGCTGCGCGTGGAGCGAGTTGTCGGGGCCGGCCACCTGGCCGGAGGCACCGACCGCGGCGAGCACGGTCCAGCCCTGATCGTCGGCGTGGGCCCGCGTCGTGAGCACGACCGCGGAGGCACCGTCGGAGATCGGCGACGAGTTGCCGGCGGTGATGGTGCCGCCCTCGGCGAAAGCCGGACGCAGCGCCGCGAGCGTCTCGATGGTGGTCTCCGGGCGCACCCCCTCGTCGGCGGTCAGCCGCAGCGGCTCGCCCTTGCGCTGGGGCACCTCGATCGGCACGATCTCGCCGTCGAAGACCCCCGCCGCCTGCGCGGCAGCCGCTCGCTGATGCGACAGGGCGGCGACGTGGTCCTGCTGCGTGCGGGTGAGCTGATAGGTCGGGTTCAACCGTTCGGTGGAGGCTCCCATGCTGTCGTGCTCGTAGGCGTCGGTGAGCCCGTCGAGGGCCATGTGGTCGAGCACCTCGACCGAGCCGTACTTCCAGCCCGACCGGGAGTTCATCATCAGGTGCGGCGCCCGGGTCATGGACTCCATGCCCGCGGCCACGACGACGCGCGCATCGCCGAGCCGGATCATGCGCGCCGCGTCGATGACGGCCGTGAGGCCCGAGAGGCACACCTTGTTCACGCTGTGGGCCGGGACATCCCACCCGATCCCCGCGCCGATCGCGACCTGTCGCGCCGGGTTCTGACCCGACCCCGCCGGAAGGACCTGCCCGACGATCACCGCATCGACGGCGCCGGCGGGGATGCCCCCCTGGGTGAGCGCGCCGGTGACGGCGAAGGATCCGAGCTGCACCGCGGTGAAGGGCGCGAGCTGGCCGAGCAGCCGCCCCTGCGGGGTGCGCGCGGCGGCAACGATGACGACGTCGTCGGAGATCATGCGTCCACCTTAAGCGTGTCGGCGATGACGAGCGCGGGCTCGGTCGCGGCGACGACCTCGTCGATCGTGACACCCGGCGCGAGCTCGGTCAGCACGAGTCCGTCGGGAGTCACGTCGATCACGGCGAGGTCGGTGATGATCCGGTCGACGACCCCGCGGCCCGTGAGCGGCAGGCTGCACGCGTCGACGATCTTCGGGGTGCCGTCCTTCGCGACGTGCTCCATGAGGACGACGACCTTCGCCGCTCCGTGCACGAGGTCCATCGCGCCGCCCGGGCCCTTGACCATCTTCCCGGGGATCATCCAGTTCGCGAGGTCGCCCGTCGCCGACACCTGCATCGCCCCGAGGACGGCCGCGTCGATCTTGCCGCCGCGGATCATGCCGAAGCTCGTCGCCGAGTCGAAGAACGCGGCACCCGGAAGCACGGTCACGGTCTCCTTGCCGGCATTGACGAGATCGGGATCGACGTCCTCGTCGAAAGGGTACGGGCCGACGCCGAGAATGCCGTTCTCGGACTGCAGCACCACCGTCACGCCCGCGGGCACGTAGTTCGGCACGAGGGTCGGCAGGCCGATCCCCAGGTTGACGTACGAGCCGTCGGCGAGCTCCTGAGCCGCGCGCGCGGCCATCTCGGTGCGCGTGAGCGCCATGGTCATGCCCCCCCCTCGCGCCGTGACGGTGCGCTTCTCGATGCGCTTCTCGATGCCGGTGCCGACCTCGACGATGCGGTGCACGTAGACGCCGGGCAGGTGCACGGCGTCGGGGTCGAGCACTCCGGGCTCGACGAGCTCCTCGACCTGCACGATGCAGATGCGCCCGGCCATCGCGGCGAGCGGGTTGAAGTTGCGCGCCGCCTTGTGGAACACGAGGTTGCCGTGGCGGTCCCCCCGCCACGCGTGCACGAGCGCGAAGTCGGTGACGATCGCCTCCTCGAGCACGTAGTCGCGGGCCCGACCCGAGACGTCGAAGGAGCGCACGTCCTTGGCGGGCGACGCGACGGCGACGCCTCCGGAGCCGTCGTAGCGGCGGGGAAGCCCGCCCTCCGAGACCTGCGTGCCGACGCCCGACTGCGTGTAGAACGCGGCGATGCCCGATCCGCCGGCGCGCAGCTTCTCGGCGAGGGTTCCCTGCGGGGTGAGCTCGAGCTCGAGCTCGCCCGAGAGGAACTGCCGCTCGAACTCCTTGTTCTCCCCCACGTACGACGACGTCATCTTGCGGATGCGGCGGGCGTTCAGCAGCACGCCGAGACCCCAGTCGTCGACGCCGCAGTTGTTCGAGACGATCGAGAGGTCGGTCGTGCCCTGCGCGAGCAGGGCGTCGATGAGGGCCATCGGGTTGCCGGAGAGGCCGAAGCCTCCGACCGCCAGGCTGGCGCCGTCGGGGATGTCGGCGACGGCCTCGGCAGGCGTCGCGACTTCTTTGTCGATCACGGGTCACTCCTTCGTCGAGCGGATCGTGGGTGGTCGTCGGTGAGTCCTCCCCGAGTCTCGCCGGGGTGCGGCATCCTGCCCATCACGTGCTTGCGATGTGGGCGAATAGGCGCATAGTGTCCACATCATGGACACCACGACGACGGTTCCGGGAGCGCAGGCCGTCGCCCGCGCCGCCGCCCTGCTGCGGGTCGTGACCCGCGCCGGCGCCGACGGCGTCAGCGTGACGGATGCCGCGCGGGCCACGGGACTCACCCGGCCCACCGCGCACCGCCTGCTCACGGCGCTGCGGCACGAGGGCCTGGTCGACCTCGACGAGTCCGCCGCCAGCTGGCGCCCAGGCCCCGAGCTGTATCTCATGGGCACGGTAGCCGCCGCTCGCTACGACGTGACCGGCGTCGCCCGCGACATCGTGCGCTCACTCGCGGTGCGCACCGAGGAGAGCGCGTTCCTGTCGGTGCGGCGTGGCGACGAGACGGTGTGCCTGCTCGAAGAGGAGGGGTCGTTCCCGATCCGCTCGCGGGTGCTGTCGGAGGGCGTGCGGTTCCCCCTCGGTGTCGCCTCGGCGGGGCTCGCCATCCTCTCGTTCCTCCCCGACCACGATGTGGACGCCTACTTCGAGCGGCATCCCGACCTCCCCCGCGCCTGGGGAGCGGCTCACCGACAGGACCGCCTGCGCGCCCGCATGGCCGAGACCGTCGAGCGCGGCTACGCCGTCAATCCCGGCCTCATCGTCGAGGGCAGCTACGGCATGGGCGCGGCCGTCTTCACCCGCGACGGTCACCCGCAGTGGGCGCTGAGCCTCACCGGCGTCGACTTCCGCTTCGCCCCCGAGCGCCGCGCCGAGCTCGGACGCATCCTGCTCGCGCACGCCCACCAGCTGACGACCCGCATCGCGGGGCACCGCGCCGGGGGGAACTGAGCCCGGGCGTCAGACCGAGTCGGATGCCGCGGCCACCTGCTCGCGGATCTCGGCGGCGACGATCGCCGCGCCGCCCCCGGACAGCACGATCGTGTAGTGATTGAAACCGGGGACACGGGAATGCACGACACCGGGAACGGTCGGGAGCAGGCGTTCCAGGTAGTCGGGGGCGTAGAGCCCCGGCTCCTCGTTCTGCAGGCCGCGCGGCACCGTCAGGAACCGCGTCGGATGTGCGAGCGCGGCGAGAGCCGCCGGCAGCACATCACCGGTGTTCATGTCGAGCGTGTCCGCGGCGGTGATCTCGTAGCTCGTGGCGGGACGCAGCATCCCGGCGCCGTCATCGACGAGGTCGTAGGCGAGGTAGTCCTCGAGGGTCGCCGACCAGTCGTCCCGGAACGCGGGATGCACCCGCCAGAAGTCGAGATAGTCGTCGACGCTCGCGAAGCGGCGGGAGAGCCGTTCGGCCGTCGGCCCCAGGATCGCCGCGACGAGCGTGTCGGTGTCGAGCCCCGCGGGCACGTCGAGCGGCAGCCCGCCGTCGATGAGCAGCAGGCGACTCACGCGCTCCGGGCAGAGGTAGGCGAACGCGAGCGACACGAACGCGCCCATCGAGTGGCCGATCACCACGGAGCTCGTCACGTTGGCGGCGTCGAGGAGCGCAGCCAGGTCGGCGGCATGGGCCGCCATCCCGGCGGGATGCGTGATGCCGTTGCTCGCCCCGCGTCCGCGCAGGTCGGGGGCGATCAGCCGGTAGCCGGGAAGCAGCGGCACGACATCGTCCCAGGCGTGCAGGGACGAGGTGACGCCGTGCACGAGCACGACCTCGCCGAGAACCTCGTCCACCGGCTCCCAGACGATCGCGTGAAGGGTGCCGCCCTCGACGGCCACGTCGAGGGGATGAGCGACATGGGCGCTCATCGTGCGGACCATCCGCCGTCCATGGTGTACGACGCACCGGTGACCATCGCCGCGGCATCCGAGACCAACCAGCCCACGAGCGACGCGACATCATCGGCCTCGACGAGCTGCTTGATCGCGGCCTCGGTCAGCATGACCTTCTCGACCACCTCGTCCTCGGGGATGCCGTGCACCTTCGCCTGGTCGGCGATCTGCTTCTCGACCAGCGGCGTGCGCACGTATCCGGGATTGATGCAGTTGCTGGTGACGCCGTGCTCGGCCCCTTCGAGCGCCGTCACCTTCGAGAGACCCTCGAGGCCGTGCTTGGCGGCGACGTACGCCGACTTGAATGCGCTCGCACGAAGCCCATGCACGCTCGAGATGTTGACGATGCGGCCCCAGCCGCGCTCGTACATGCCGGGGAGCGCCGCGCGGATCAGGAGGAACGGCGCCTCGAGCATGATGCGCTGGATGAGGCGGAACGCGTCAGGGTCGAAATCGACGATCGAGGCGACGCGCTGGATTCCCGCGTTGTTCACGAGGATGTCGGCGTCGAGGGTGAGCGCGTCGAGCGCCGCGGTGTCACCGAGGTCGACGACCCACGTCTCGCCCCCGATCGCCGCCGCCGCCTTCTCGGCGGCCTCGGCGTTGAGGTCCGCGATGACGACGGTGGCGCCGCGGGCCGCGAACTGCGAGGCGCAGGCGAACCCGATGCCGCTCGCCCCTCCCGTCACGACGGCGCGTCTGCCTGCCAGATCGGTGCTCACGATTCGATTCCTTCCTCGGTGGCGCGCACGACCGGCGCGCCGATGGTCGACGGGCGGGGCGCGAGAGCGTTGTCGATGAACCGCGTCATCGCCGCGAACACGTCCGACGGGATCTGCGCGGGCATCGCGCCCGTGGCATCCCTCTCCCACAGCAGGTACCGCATGCCGATCAGCTCTCCCGCGCCCATGAGCGCCCACGCAGCCACGGCCGGATCGAGCCCGGCATCGACATCGCCGTCCTGCTGGGCGGCGCGAAGCCCCGCCTCGTAGCCGTCGACGATGCGCGTGTAGTGCAGGCGCAGCAGCGCGGGTGAGACGAACTCGGCCTCGCGCACGACCCGGTAGAGCGCCGGGTGGTCGGCCGTGAAGCGGAAGAACCCCGCGAACCCGGCGTGTTCCGCCTCGAGCCGTGACCGCGCCCCGACCATCGCCTCCCCCATCGCGTGGCGCACCCGCTGGTTGAGGTCGAGCACGAGCGCCTCGAAGATCGACTGCTTCGAGTCGAAGTAGAGGTAGAAGGTACCGAGGCCCACTCCGGCGCGCTCGGTGATCTTCACGATGGATGCCTCGTGGTAGCCGAGGTCGGCGAACACCTGCTCGGCGGCCTCGAGGATGCGTCGCCGGGTCGCCTCACCGCGCTTGGTGAGAGGCCGGCCGGTCGCCTGGGAGACCGGGGAGGCCGCGGCATCCGTCAGGGCGTCATCGGGAGTGTTCATCGATCCTCCGGGGCTCGAGGACGAGGGCGGCGGCGCGTTCGCGCAGCCGCCGACGGGCGATCTTGTCGACCGCGGACCGGGGCAGCTCGTCGACCACGACGAATCGCACCGGAACCTTGACGGAGGAGAGGATGCCGCGGGCGTGCGCGTCGAGCTCGTCCTCACCGACCACTGCCCGCTGAGCGAGCGTGACGAACGCGACACCGCGCTCTCCCCACACCCGGTCGGGCACGGGGACCACCGCCGCGTCGACGACGAGCGGATGCGTGCGCAGCGCCGCCTCGACCTCCGCGGGGGCGACGTTCTCGCCACCGGAGATGAAGATCTCCTTACGCCGGTCAACGATGCGGTAGACGCCGCGCGCGTCGCGCGCGGCGAGGTCGCCGGTGCGCAGCCAGCCACCCACGAAGGCCCGCGCCGTCGCGTCGGGGTCATCGAGGTAGCCGGGCGTCACGCTCGGCCCCTGCACGACCAGCTCGCCGGTGGCGGCGCCGTCGAGCAGGTCGCCGGTCTCGGGATCGATGAGAGCGACGTCGACGTGGCGATAGGGGCGTCCGACGGTGCCGACGAGGTCGTCTGTCTCCCCCGGCACGGTGAGCACGTTGGGGCCGGCCTCGGTGAGGCCGTAGCCCTGGGCGAGACGCACCCCCCGCGCGCGCCACGTGGCGTGGAGGTCGGCGGGCATCGTCGCGCCGCCGACCTGCGCGACGCGCAGGGACGACAGATCGGATGCCGCGAATCTCGGGTCGTCGGCGAGCAGTCGGTACTGCGTGGGCACGCCCATCATGACGGTCACACCCCGGTCGGCGATGAGCGGCAGCACACGCGAGGGCTGGAAGGACCGCTCGAGCACGACGGTCGCGCCCGCCCACCACGCGAGCAGCGGCTGCACGTTCCATGCCGCGATGTGGAACTGCGGGAGCATCGTGAGCACGACGTCGTGGGCGGCGATCTCGATCGCGCCGGCGAGGGCGAGGTTGTTCCAGAAGCAGTTGGCGTGGGTGAGCACGACCCCCTTCGGGCTCGCCTCGCTTCCGGAGGTGAAGATGACGAGTAGCGGATCGTCGTCGCGCACCCCGCGGGGGCGCGGTGCGGCGCCGTGGTCGGGATGCCGCGGCGGCAACACCCGCTCGGAGGTGTGACCGCCGAGCACGGCGACGGGCGGCACCGTGTCCAGGTGCGTGCGTGCCTCGGCGACGAGCCCCGCGTACTCATCGTCGACGAGGAGCAGCTGCGGCCGCGCGCGTGCGATCAGGGCGGCGAGTTCACCGGCGGCTGCCCGCCACGACAGCGGAACGAATGCCGCGCCGACCGACGCGCAGCCGAAGAACGCCACGACATGGTCGATCGAGTTGCCCGACACGGTGGCGACGCGGTCGCCCGCACCGTAGCCCGCCGCACGCAACGCCTCGACGAACCCCGCGACGCGCTCGGCGAGCGTCGCGTAGTCGATGCGAACCCCTCGGTCATCGATCGCGGTGGACGCCGGCGACAGCCGCGCCCGGTCGCGCACCCAGCGCGCGACGGTGTGCGGCTCGTCGACGAGCGGCGTCAGGTCGAGGGCGTTCATACCCGCGCCTCGACGCGGTCCTCCGCGGCATCCAGCTCGGTCAGGGGCGTCGCGCGACGCCCCGAACGTCGCCGCCGCGCGAGCTGGTCGACGGTGCCGGCGATCCCACCGGGCAGGAACATCACCACGATGATGAACAGTACGCCCAGCAGGAACAGCGGTTCGGAGAGCGGCACGCGCAGCACGTCGGGAAGGCCGGCGATCGCGTCGGTGCGGGCGAGCACTGTGAGGCGCTGGTCGAGGAGCGTGTAGACCACCCCACCGATCACCGCTCCCCAGCGGAACCCGACACCGCCGAGCACGACCATCACGAGGATCGTGATCGTGAGGTCGGCCGACACCGCCCGCGGCTGAGTGCCCGACTGCAGGAGCATGTAGGCGACACCGGCGGCCGCGGCGCATCCGGCGGCGACGACGAACACCAGGAGTTTCGCGGTGTAGGGGCGCAGTCCGAGGATCTGCACCCTCTGATCGTTCTCGCGCGCTGCTCGCGCAAGGTGCCCGAGGCGCGAACTGTCGACCCAGAGCGCGACGAGATAGACGAGCACGACCACCACGAGGGCGATCCAGTAGAGGTTTCGGGTGTTCGCGACCCCGAGCAGTGCATCCGGAACCGAGCCGGTCGGGAGGGCGAGTCCCTCTTCGCCTCCGGTGACCTCCTGGTTGCGGCGCACGAGCACGGAGCCTGCCTGGGCGAATGCCAGCGTCACCATCGCGAACGGGATGCCGGTCACCCGCATGCTGATCGCGCCGGTGAGCGCCGCGATCGCGAGGCCGCCGATCAGGGCGATCAGCACGCCCGGCCACAGCGGCACACCGGCGTACTGCAGCACGATGCCGAGGCCGTACGCCCCCGCCCCGAAGTAGAGGGCGTGCCCGAAGGAGAGCAGTCCCGCGGTGCCGAGCAGCATGTTGTACGACAGCGCGAGAGCGGCGAAGACCATGCACAGGGCCATGAGCTGCAGACTGCCCGCCGTGTAGGTGGGCCCGGGGAGGATGCCGGGGATCGACAGGTCGAGCAGGGGCAGCACGGCGAGCACAGCGACGAGGACGACGCCGACGATCGCCGGCACGAGTGCGCGCCGCACCGGGCGGGGCTGCGAGATGGATGCCGCGGTCATGCCGCCCTCCCGAGGAGTCCGCGCGGGCGCACCAGCAGCACGACCGCGAGCAGCACGACCACGATGAAGTCGCCGGTGCCGCCGAGGAAGAAGTTCGAGAACTGCTGCAGCACAGCGACGATCACCGACGCGATCGCCGCGCCCGCGAGCGAGCCGAGGCCGCCGATGACCGTGACGATGAACGCGAAGATGAGCAGAGTCTGCCCGAGCTGAGCCGAGACATATCCGGTGTACTGCGCCGCGAGCACGCCGCCGATGCCGGCAGCCGCCCCGCCGATGGCGAAGACGAGCGTGAACGAGTGACGGACGTCGATGCCGAGCGCGGTCACCATCTGCCGGTTCTCGACGCCGGCGCGGATGATCATGCCGTACCGCGTGCGCCGCAGGAACACGACGAGTGCGGCGAGCACGAGCGCGGCGGCGAGCATCAGCACCCAGTAGGTGTTCGGGATGCGCGCTCCCAGCACGTCGGTCGTCTGCACGAGCCACTCGGGACCCTTGATGTAGATCGGATCGGTTCCCCAGATGCCCTCGAACAGGGCGACGGCGGCGAACGAGAGCCCGACGGTCACCAGCACCTGTTCGATGTGACGTTCGTAGAGGGGGCGGATCAGCGCCAACTCGGTGACCGCCGCGAACACGGCGCCGACGACAGCGCCCGCCAGGATCGAGAGCAGGAAGCCACCCCAGGACGAGGTGTCCATGCGGCGCGCGACCTCCCAGCCGACCAGCGCGCTGAGCGTCAGGAAGGCTCCGTGGGCGAAGTTCAGCACGTGCATGAGCCCGTAGATGAGGCTGAGGCCCGAGGCGATGAGGAAGTAGAGGGCGCCGAGGCCGACGCCCGTGATCAGGACGAGCACGAGGGAGCTCATGCGGTCACCTCCGCATGCACTCCGAGCAGCCGTCGCGTGAGGTCGGGGTCGTCGAGGATGCCGGCGGCGGTGCCGGTGTGCACCACGCGCCCGCCACTGATGACGATCGCGGGTCCGGCGAGCCGGCGCACCACCTCGAGGTTCTGCTCGACGAGCAGGATGGGCACCGTGCGCGCCGCCTCTGCGAGGGCATCCGCCACTTCTGTCACGATCTTCGGCGCGAGCCCCTTGGTCGGCTCGTCGACCAGCAGGATGCGGTTGTCGTTGAGCAGTGCCCGGGCGACCGAGACCATCTGCTGCTGTCCGCCCGAGAGCGTGCCGGCGGCCTGATTGCGGCGTGCGACGAGGTCGGGGAACAGCTCGGCGACGAACTCGCGGCGCGGGTTGCGCTGCCGCTCTGCAAGGGCGAGGTTCTCGGCAACCGTGAGGCCGGCGAAGACCTCTCGGTCCTCGGGCACGTACCCCACACCCCGCTGCACGATGCGATGGGTGGAGAGCCCGTCGATCCGCTCCCCCGCGAGCGTCACCTGCCCACGGCGGGAGATCAGCCCGAGGATCGCACGCAGCGTCGAGGTCTTGCCGACGCCGTTGCGGCCGAGTACCGCGGTGATGCCGGTCGCGGGCACCGAGAACGAGACATCCTCGACGACCTGCTGGCCGCCGATCGTCGCCCGCAGGTTCGCGACCTCGAGGATCGATTCGGATGCCGCGCTCATGCCGCCGTCCCCAGGTAGGCCTGCTGCACGACCGGGTTCGCCATGATCTCGGCGGGGTCGTCGAAGGCGATGATGCTGCCGAAGTACATGACGGCGACCTTGTCGACGAAGCCGAGGAGCACGTCGATGTGGTGCTCGACCATGAGCACGGTGCAGTTCTTCTCGCTCTGCATGCGGCGGATGGTGTCGACGAGGCCCGGCACGTCACCGGACCCGACGCCGGCCATGGGCTCGTCGAGGAGCACCACGTCGGCGTCGGTCGCGAGCAGCACGGCGATCTCGAGTTTGCGCTTGTCGCCGTGCGAGATGTCGCCGGCGAAGGCGTCGAGCTTGTGGTCGAGACCGACCTCCTCGAGCGCGGCGTGTGCGCGGCGGGTCGCGGCATCCGCTCGCCCGGGGAAGCGCAGCAGCGAGTAGCTGCCGCCGAGCTGAGCCTGGGCGGCCAGGCGCACGTTCTCGAGAACGCTCAGCCGCGGGAACAGACTCGAGGTCTGGAAGGTGCGCCCCAGCCCCGCCCGCGCTCGGCGCGGGACCGACGTGCGCGTGACGTCGGAGCCGTGGAGGCGGATGGAGCCGGACGTGGGCTTGACGAGTCCGGACACGGCGTTGAACAGGGTGGTCTTCCCTGCTCCGTTGGGGCCGATGACCCCGACGGAGGAGCCGGCCGGGACCGTGAGGTCCACGTCCTTCAGGATCGTCGCGCCACCGATCTGCAGGCCGAGGCCGGCGATCTCGAGGGCGGGCGGGGTGGAGCTGGACATGCGGCCTCCGGCTACTTCATCGTCACGGGTGCGGGGGCGACATCCGCGCCCTTGACCGTGTCGACCAGCTGGGGCGTGAACGACGAGCCGTTCGCGACGAGCTTCACCTGGTACATGTCCTGGATCAGGGCGTGGTCGGCGGCGCGCACGGTGTTGCTCCCCTTCGGACCGTCGAAGGTGTAGCCCTCGAGCGACGAGATCATCTGATCGACGTCCCCCTTGCCCTGTTGGATGGCGTGCACGATCATCAGCGCCGCGTTGAAGCCGTCGGGGCTGAACAGATCGGGCGTGCCGCCGGCCTGCGTGATGAGGTCGATCATCTTGGTGTTCACGTCGTTCGACGGGGCGCCCGGGAAGTAGTGGTTCAGGAACTTGATCTTCGTGGACGCATCGCCGTAGGCGTTGAACGTGGACGAATCGCCGAGCCCGGTGACGACCGGGATCTGGTCGAGCACGCCCTGCTGGCTGAGCGCCTGCCACATCGCACCGGTGGTGGCGCCGGCCCACGCGACGAAGACGAGGTCGGGCTTGGCACTGAGCACCTGTTGGGCGAACGGGGTGAACTCGGTCACGTCCTCGGCGACGAGCACGGGCGTCACGGTCGCGCCCTTGGCCCCGAGGATCGCCTTGACGGCGGCGACGTTGCCCTGCCCGAACGCGTTGTTCTGAGCGAAGACGACGACGTTCTTGCCGCTGATGTCGGGCAGGAACGTGCCGGCGGTGGCGACGTCCTGCGCGCTCTCACGGCCGGAGCGGAACGTGTACTTGTTGGCGCCGGTGATGGCATCGGTGGCCGCGGGACCCGAGATGAACAGCACCTTGTTCTGTGCGGCTTGGTCGGCGAGCTTGAGCGCCACGCCCGACGAGGCCGAGCCCGCGAGGATGTTGACGCCTTGACCGATCAGATCCTTCGCCGCGGTGACGGCGGTGTCGGGGTTGCCCGCGTCATCCCGGTAGTCGACGGTGATCTTGGTGCCGTCGATCGTGTTCGTGCCGCCGGTCGCGTAGTTCAGGCCGGCCTTGAAGCCGTCCAGGTACTGCTTGCCGTAGCCCGCGAGGGCTCCGGTCTCGCTCGTGATCACGCCGACGGTGACCTCCGACGGACCCGAGGCGGTGCTGCCTGCCCCGGCGCCGGTTCCGGGGGCGCATGCGCTGAGGCCGATGGCGGCGCTCGCGATCACCGCCCCGAGGAGCAACTTCTTCGTAACTCGCATGTGATTGCCTTTCACCCTTGGAAGGACTTCCTGAAAGCTGATTCAGGTATTGCGAGACTAAGAAGTCGGATGCCGCGATGTCAAGGCGGTGCGCGTGAAGCTCCGCCGATCCCCTCGGGGGTCAATCGCATTACATACTCGGGGTATATACTTCCGGTATGACTCGCACCAAGGATATCGAGAGGATCGTGACCGCCGCCCACGCGCTCACGCGCATCGCCGCCGTCCGCACCGGCAGCGAGGTGCCGGCCGCGCAGTGGCGCATGCTCAGTGCGCTGAACGGCGAGGGCGCGCTCCGCGTCGGCGCGCTCGCGCAGTTCGCGCGCACGCCGCAGCCCGTCGTCACCCGCCTCGTCGGCCAGCTGGTCGACGAGGGCCTCGTGACCCGCGCCGGCGACCCGGAGGACTCGCGCGCGACCGTCGTCGACCTCACCGCCGACGGCCGTGCGGCGCTCGATCGCTGGCGTGCCGACCTCGTCGCGGCGATCGAACCGCTGTTCACCGACCTCGCCGACGACGAGTGGGAGACCCTCCGTCGCGCCTCGCAGATCCTCGCCGATCGCACGGCCGTCTCGCTGGCGGTGGCCCGATGAGCGGCGGGCGCACCGGGGCATCCGTTCTGCGTCAGCCGCTGCAGGTGTGGGCGGTCGCCTTCGCCTGCGTGGTCGCGTTCATGGGTATCGGCCTGGTCGACCCCATCCTCCCGGCGATCGCCGAGTCCCTGCAGGCGACACCGGTGCAGACCGAGCTGCTGTTCACGAGCTATCTGCTCGTGACCGCTCTCGCGATGCTCGTCACGAGCTGGATCTCGAGCCGCATCGGAGCGAAGGCGACCCTGCTGATCGGTCTCGCGCTCATCGTGGTGTTCGCCCTTTTCGCCGGTCTCAGCGGGTCGGTCGAGGCGGTCATCGGCTTCCGGGCGGGCTGGGGCCTCGGCAACGCGCTCTTCATCTCGACCGCCCTCGCCACGATCGTGGGCGCTGCGGCCGGCGGCTCGGGGGCGGCCATCATGCTCTACGAGGCGGCGCTCGGCATCGGCATCGCTGTCGGCCCGCTGCTCGGCGGCCTGCTCGGCGAGGTGAGCTGGAAGTGGCCCTTCTTCGGCGTCTCGGTGCTGATGGCGGTGGCGTTCGTCGCGATCGCGATCCTGCTGCGCACCAAGGGTGAGAAGCGCACGCCAGTGGCGTTCTCGGCGCCGTTCCGGGCGCTCGGCAACCCGTCGCTGGCGATCCTCGCGGTCGCGGCGCTCTTCTACAACATCGGGTTCTTCACGCTGCTCGCCTTCTCGCCCTTCCCCTTGGGGTTCGGCGCGATGGGCATCGGGTTCACCTTCTTCGGGTGGGGCATCGCCGTCGCGATCACGAGCGTCTGGGTCGCACCCCTGATGCTCAAGCGGATGACCCGCAGCACCGCCATGCTCATCACACTGCCGCTCCTGGCGATCGACCTGGTCGTCGCGGGTGTGCTCGTGACCTCCCCCACCGCTCTGGTCGTGTGCATCATCGTGGGCGGTCTGATGCTGGGCATCATGAACACCGTGCTCACCGAGTCGGTGATGGAGGCGACCGATCTGCCGCGCGCGGTGGCGTCGTCGGCGTACTCCGCGGTGCGGTTCCTGGGCGGCGCCGCCGCTCCGCCGCTCGCCGCGTTCCTGTGGCACGCGGCGAACGCGTCGGTGCCCTACTGGGTCGCCGCGCTCGCGGTGCTGATCTCCGCCGGGGCGATCCTCGTCGGACGCCCGAAGCTCGCACGCATCGACGTGCGCGAGGCGGACGAGGCCGAAGAGGGCGCCGCGGTGCTCATCGGCGACGCCGCCTGATCCCCCCGATCACCACGCCAGGTCGGCCGCCAGCCCCGCACGGGCGGCGGCCGACCGCACGCGGTCGTGCAGTTCGAGCGACGCGGTCGCCGCGAGCGGGTGGGTGCTCACCCCGTCACGGGCGACGAGCCGGCCACCGACGTATACGTGGGTGAGGTTTCGCAGTCCGCACGCGAACGCGTAGTGGGCGAAGGGGTCCCAGACGGGTCCGGTGTCGGGATGCCGCGGGTCGACGATCACGAGGTCGGCGAACTTCCCCACCGCGAGAGATCCGATGCGGTCCCCCACACCCAGCGCCTCGGCACCGCCGAGCGTGTGCATGCGGATCATCTCGCGCGGCATGATGATCGCGGCATCCCGGTGCAGGGCACGCTGCGCGTACATGCCGATGCGCATGTTCTGGAAGGGGTCGGAGATGTCGGTGCACGACTGGTCGTCGAGGCCCACTCCGATCGGCATGCCCAGTTCGCGGTAGCGCGGGATGTCGGCGAAGCCCGAGGCGAGCCGGCCGTTGGAGGCGGGCTGCCACACCATGCCGGCGCCGCGCTCCGCGGCGGTGCGGGACATGTGCTCGTCGGGGTGCACGAAGTGGCCGAACAGGAAGCCGGGACGCAGCGCTCCCGAGCGCTCGTACCAGTCGAACTTCTCGCGCTGCTGGTCGAGCGCCTCGCTCGTCTCGAGGAAGTGCGCCTGGTTGCTCACCCCGTGGGCGTCCATCATCGCCGCCTCGTGCGCGGCCGTCTCGGGACTGTCACTCCACTGCTGCGCGCCGAACACCGAGCCGCCGAGGTCGAGTTCGCGCGGGATGGCGGTGCGCACGTAGTCCATCGCATCGGCGAACACCCCGTGCGCACGATCGGCGCTTTGCAGCTCGGAGTCGATGCGCACCGCGTTGACCATGCGCAGGTTCGCGTCGGCGCCGGCATCCACCTGCCGGTAGACGTACTCGGGGCCGAGCTCGGCGAGGATGACGCGGCTGTCGCTCGCCGCGTCGTAGCGGCTGTGGAACCGCGACGAGAGGAAGTTGTAGGCCGAGGTGACGCCGTTGACGAGGAAGTCGAGGCTGCCGTGGAGCGTCATCCAGTACACGTCGTCGGCGTCGGTTCCCGACATGAACTGCGCCTGCACGCCGACCCAGCCGTAGAGCGGGTCTCCGGGGGTCATGCCCCGCATGCCGGACGTGAAGATGTGGCTGTGTGCCGACACGAAACCGGGAGCGACGAAGGCGCCGGCGGCATCCACCACCTCGGCGGCGGTGAGGGCGTCTGCCGGGGCGTCACCCACCCCGAGGCCGGAGATGCGCCCGTCGACACCGACCGAGATCCAGCCGCGGAACCAGTCCTCGCCGTCGACCATCGAGAGGATGACGGCATCGGTGATCGTGAGCAGCGGGCGGGGAGCGGATGCAGCAGAATCGGGCATGCCGCCAGCATTCCGCGCCCGGGAGACACGGCCGTTTCCCTCGTGTTTCCGGCAGATGTGCGCAGTGCCGCCCTGTGACCGTGGGGGCAATGACGAAGGGCCTCGGCCACGCTGTCGCGTGCCGAGGCCCTTCTGCGGTGCACCCCCTGGGACTCGAACCCAGAACCCACTGATTAAGAGTCAGTTGCTCTGCCGATTGAGCTAGAGGTGCATGGTTCGCGCTGCGAAAGCTCGCGGTCGAACCGAGGGTCAACGTTATCATCCCGCGTCCCGCGCCGCGAATCGGGCCGAGAACCGCCGGATAGGCTGGAGCCATGACCGCCGCGCCCGTGACTCCCGACGCCGCCGACGCCCGGGATGCCGCGGCATCCGGTCTCTTCGCCGCCGATCTGGCGCTCGCGCTGCGCCTCGCGGACGCGGCCGACGCCGTCACGATGGCGCGCTTCGACGCCGCCGACCTCGAGATCGATGTGAAGCCCGATGCGACGCACGTGACGGAGGCCGACCTCGCGACCGAGCGGGCGATCCGGGCGATCCTCGGCAGTGAGCGCCCCGACGACGGCATCTTCGGCGAAGAGTACGGAGCCGAAGGATCGACCCACCGCCAATGGATCATCGACCCCATCGACGGCACCGCGAACTACCTCAAGGGAATCCCGATGTGGGCGACGCTCATCGCCCTGGCCGTCGACGGCGTGCCCCAGGTCGGCGTCGTCAGCCAGCCCGCCCTCGGGCGCCGCTGGTGGGGCGCGACCGGATCGGGCGCGTGGACGGCGACCGACGCCGGACCGCGTCGCCTCGGCGTCTCGTCGGTCGACACGCTCGCCGAGGCGAGCATCAGCTTCCAGAGCATTCAGCAGTGGGACGAGGTCGGGCGCCTCGACCAGCTCGTCGCCCTCACCCGTACCGTGTGGCGTGACCGAGGCTACGGCGACGCGTGGCCGTACATGCTGCTCGCCGAGGGCCGGCTCGAGTTCGTCGCCGAGTTCGGAGTGAAGGAGTACGACATCGCCCCGATGTTCCCGATCATCGCCGAGGCCGGCGGACGCGTCACCGCGATCGACGGCAGCGCGTCGCTCTCGGACCGATCGGTGCTGGCCACCAACGGTGCACTGCACGACGCGTTCCTCGGCGCCGTCGCCCGAGCCGAAGGGACCGCTCCGTGACCCGACGTGCCACGATGCTGACCGCGACGACGCTCGCGCTCGTCGCCCTCACGGGATGCACCGCGACCGCGAGCCCCGCGCCGTCGAATCCTGTCGCCTCGACCCCTGCCGCGACCGGCACGGCCAGCGCAACCCCCGTGCCGACGGGTACCGCCACCGCCGCCGCGGCAACATGTGACGGCATCCTCGACCCGAGCGTCGTGAAGAGTCTGTCCGATCAGGGCTGGACCTTCCGCCAGGAGTCGTTCCGCGCAGGGTCCACAGTGCTCACCGGTGGCCTGCAGTGCGTCTGGGGCGACTACTCGATCGCCAGCGATCACGTGCAGATCTACGGTTGGGCGCCGATCTCCGCCGAGCAAGCGGCGAGCGTGCGCACCGACCTGCTCGCCCAGGGCTTCCGCGCCGTCGAGGACAGCCGCGGCTCGTACCTCACCGAGAACGCGAACACCGCCATCGCGACGGATGCGGACGGGTACGGCACCACCTACCAGTTCGGCGACGGCTGGATCACCCTCTCGGACACCAAACAGGGACTGCTCCTCATCGAGCGCCCCACCGCCTGACCACGGGCCCGCACCGGCGCCCTCAGAGGCCGAGCACGATGCGCGGGCACGCGGCCCGCGACACGCACACGTACATGACGTCGCTTCGCTCGCGCTCGGACGGCGACAGGATCGAGTCGCGATGATCGATCTCGCCGGAGATCACCGGCGTCTCGCAGGTGCCGCACGTGCCCTCGCGGCAGCTCGAGAGCACGAACACGCCCGACTCCTCGAGAACGTCGAGGACGCTCCGATCGGGCGCGACCTCGACGGTCATCCCGCTGTACTCCAGCTCCACCTCGAACGGCCCGTCCCAGACCGGCGCCGTCAAGGGCTCGGGTTCGAAGCGCTCGGCTGCGAACGCCACCCCGTGGGCGCCCGCGATCTGCTCTGCCGCATCCACGAGGCGCAGCGGTCCGCAGCACCACACCCCGGTGTGTGCCGGGAGAGCTCCGAAGAGCACCTCGAGATCCAGACGTCCGCCCCGCTCCGACACGTGCAGCACGAGCCGGTCGCCGTGCCGTTCCCGCAGCTCGTCGACGAGGATCATGCGGCCCTCGTGACCCGCGTAGTGCAGTTCGTAGTCGATGCCGGCGGATGCCGCGGCATCCGCCATCGCCGCGATCGGCGTGATGCCGATGCCGCCCGCCAAGAACACCGCACGCGGATGAGCGGCGGCATCGAAGCGGAAGTGGTTGCGAGGCCCCGCGAGGCGCAGCACCGTTCCCTCGGCGACCTGGTCGAGCATCCAGGTCGACCCGCCACGACTGTCGGGCTCACGCAGCACTCCCAGCCGCCACCGCTGCGCACCGGCCGGACCCACGAGGGAGTACTGCCGCACCAGGCCGCCCGGCTGCAGCACGTCGACGTGCGCTCCCGGCTCCCAGGCGGGAAGCGGCTCGTCACCCTGGGGGGCGAGTTCGAGCACGACGAGATCGTCGCTCACCGCGGTGCGGGAGACGACACGGACATCCACATCGGAAGCGATCGGGTTCATAGGCGTGCGGGATGCTCCTTGACGATGATGAGCCGGTAGGCACGGCCGTCGGCCGACCGCCACCGGTGCCGGGTTCCGCCGGCGTAGAAGACCGAATCCCCCGGGGCGAGCACATCGGGCCGCCCCTCCCGGTCGAGGTCGATCTCGACCGTGCCGTCGAGAACGAACATCCATTCGTCCTCGTCGTGGTCGAAGAAGTCGCCGAACTCGACGTTCTCGGCACGGAACTCCATCGGGTGGAACGATCGAGGGTCCGAGACGAGCATGCGCGCGATGCCCTCGGCGTACGCGCCCGACGACCCCTCATCGGCCCGCACGACATCGACCTCGTCGCCCGTCGTCGCCGGCCGGTCGACCGACAGCAGCTCGACCTGGCTGGTGCCGAGCGCCCGCGCGATGCGCTCGAGCGAGCCCATGCTGGGCCTGGTGAGTCCGCGCTCGAGCTGCGAGAGGAACGGGTGGGAGAGCTCCGACGCCGAGGCGAGCTCGACGAGAGTGAGCCTCCGGGCATGCCGCATCGCGCGGATCCGCTCCCCCAAGGCCACGGTCACCTCGTCGACCGGCGACGAGGTGGGGGCCGCGACATCCTTCGCCATGACTGACACCTCCGAACAGCAAGCGGCACCCGCGCGGGTGCCGCTCCGCCAGAAAGTACACCACACCCGGCGAGCGGGCCCGCGCCGGTTTCGCGAGCAGAAACGGACGCGTCACATGCGCGAAACGCGCCCTCCCTACAGTGCCGATTGTAAGTGGGACGAACATCCCGCTCTGCCCGATCGGCCTCTCCCGAGGGGAATCATGTCGTCACTCCCGCGTCCGCTGCGCGTGCTGCGCTCGGCCCGTCTCGCCGACGGATCGCTCGTCGACATCACCCTCGACGGCGAGCTCGTCGCCGCCGTCACCCCCGCCGATCCGGCCGCGGAGATCGACGAGGCATCCGACCTCGACCTGCGGGGGTATCTCGTCGTCACGGCGCCCGCCGAACCGCACGCGCACCTCGACAAGGCCCGCAGCTGGGATGCCGCGCGGCCACCCGCCGGCGATCTCGTCCGCGCGATCGAGTCATGGCGCGCGTTCGCCGCCGGCCAGACCGAGGACGACATCGCCGCCCGCGCCCGTGCCCAGGCGCTCGAGAACCTCGCCGCGGGGACGACGGCCATCCGCACCCACGTCGACCTGTTCGCCGACCACGACCCGCTGCGCGGCGTGCGCGCACTCGTGCGCGTGCGCGAAGAGCTCGCCGAGCTCATCGACATCCAGCTCGTCGCCCTCGGCGGCGAGTGGGTGCCCGACGACGTGTACGAAGGCGCCCTCGACCTCGGCGTCGACATCGTCGGCGGAGCCCCCCACCTCGCCACCGACCCGCATGCGGAGCTGCACCGCGCCCTCGACATCGCCGAGCGGCGCGGCGCCCCCGTCGATCTGCACACCGACGAGTCCCTCGACGGCCCGCTCACGATCGTGTCGTACGCCAACCGGGTGGCCGCATGGTCGCAGCCGCGATCCGCCGGGCACTGCGTACGACTGGGCACGCTCCCCGCGGACGAGCTCGCCGAGGTCATCGCCGCGGTCGCCGCCGCGGACCTCCGCATCATCACCCTGCCGATCACGAACCTCTATCTGCAGGGCTGGGAGCACCCGGTGTCGACGCCGCGCGGACTCACCGCCACCCGCGCCCTGCTCGACGCCGGCGTCGTGCTCGGGGCCGGCGCGGACAACGTGCGCGACCCCTTCAATCCGGTCGGCCGCGGCGACGCGCTCGAGACCGCCTCGCTGCTCGTGACCGCCGGACACCTGAGCCTCGACGAAGCCCTCACCGCCGTCACCGCCGGCGCCCGCGCCGCGATGTGGCTTCCCGAGGCAGGCCCCGTCGTCGGCGCACGCGCCGAACTGCTCGCCGTGCGCGCCGACAGCCTCGGCGAGGCGATCGCCTCGGGCTCCCCCGACCGTCTCGTCATCCACGCCGGGCGACTCGTCGCTCGCACCACGATCCACCGCGACATCGCGCCGGCAGGCGTCGCCGCGGCATCCCCCTCTCTCACCCGCTGATCAGAAGAGAAAGCTGACCGCATGTCTGCCACCACCCTCGCCGCTGTCGACGCGGCCCGCATCGACGCCCTCGCGGCCGAGCTCGCCGAGATCCTCGGCGCCGCCGGCGTCACCCGCGAGGAGCAGGTGCTCGAGCGCTCGTCGCTCGACGGCTCGTATCTCTCGCCGCTGATCAGCGAGCAGCTCCCCCTCGGCCGCGCGCAGCTCGTGGCGTTCCCGGCATCGGCCCAGCAGATCGCCGAGACCGTCGCCGCCGCCGTGCGCCACAGGGTGCCGATCACGCCTCGCGGCAAGGGCACCGGCAACTACGGCCAAGGCATCCCGATGGCCGGCGGTCTCGTGCTCGACACCACCAAGGCCCGCGCGGTCGTCGAGGTCGGCGATGGCTTCATCGTCGCCGAAGCGGGCGCGCCGATGATCCAGATCGAGCAGGCCGCCAACCGCGCCGGCCAGCAGCTGCTCATGTACCCCTCCACGGTGCAGTCGACCCTCGGCGGCTTCCTCTCGGGCGGCTCGGGCGGCACCGGCTCGATCGCCCACGGGGTGCTCATGCACGGCTTCGTGCGCGCCATCGACGTCGTGTTCGCGAGCCCCGAGCCGGAGCTCGTGCATTTCGAGGGCGTCGAGGCCGAGAAGTACCTGCACAACTACGGCGTCGTCGCGATCATCGCCCGCGCCGAAGTGGTGCTCGAGCCTCTGCAGGAGTGGCGCGCGTTCTACGCGAGCTTCGACGACTACCACACGGCCTTCCAGCTGGTGCGTGAGTTCCGCGACCTCGAGCCCACTCCGCGACTCGTCTCCGGCGACGTGCCGCTGCTCGCCGACGCGCTGCCCGCCGACGAGGCGCTGCCCGCTGGGAAGGCGAGCCTGCGAGGCATCCTCGATGTGCGCTCGATCGAGGAGGCGACCCGTCTCGTCGAGGCGGCCGGCGGCACCGTCGAAGCGGTGCGAGAGGGCATCAACCACACCATGAAGGTGTCGATGACCAGCTACAACCACGCGATCGAGTGGCTGCAGAAGAGCTACCCGAACACGTGGTTCCACGTCGAGGTCAACGGTGACGCGCTCGTCGACCGGATCGATGAGGTGCATGAGGTGTACCCCGGCGAGAGCTGGCTGCACATCGAGGCGCAGGCGACGAAGCCCATCGGCATGCTCGCCGCGAAGTACACGACGGCCGAGGACCTGCTGGCCGGCTTCGACCGGCTCGCCGCGCTCGGCGTCGGCTACCACAACCCCCACCAGTGGTTCGTGGACTACTTCCCCGACCGTGCCCGCGAGATGGCCGCGACGACAGACCCGCAGGGTCTCCTCAACCCCGGAAAGCTCGTCAAGCCCGACGTCGACACGGGCACGAAGCCCTCCGTCGCCCTCACCGACGACACCACGGACGACGAGGCGGGCGCCTGGTGACCGGCTGGTTCGACCTCGCGGAGCGAGACGACTGGCCCACCGACCCGTTCGAACTGCTGACAGCCTGGCTGCCGGCGAACGACGACCCGGCGCGTCCGATCATGACGGTGATCACCGTCGACGAGACCGGAGCCCCCGACGGACGCACCCAGCTGCTCACCGAGTTCGATGCGGGCGGTCTGTACTTCCACGCCGACGCGAACTCGCGCAAGTTCGCCCAGCTGGAGAACGATCCGCGGGTCGCCCTCGTCATCGCGCTGCTCGACGACAAGCATCAGATCACGGTGCAGGGCGTCGCCGAGACGCCGCCGCCGGGCGAAGAGGATGCCGCCTACCGCCGCCGCAACGTCTACCTGCAGCAGCTCGCGTGGCAGAACACCCACGAGTTCGCGCGACGTCCGCTTCCCGAGCGTGTGGCCGCATGGGCGGCGTTCCAGGAGGAGCACGCCGACGGCTTCGAGCCGCCCGTGTCGTGGGCCGGCAAGCGCGTGCGCCCCACGCGCCTGACGTTCTGGGCCGGCCGCGACGACACGGCGTCTCGCCGCGTCGAGTACCGTCGTCAGCCCGACGAGTCCTGGGCCGTCGAGGTGCGCGCCGGATGAACGCCCCCGCGGCCGTCGCCGACTGCCCCAAGTCGATGACCTACGGCCCGTGCGGCGGGGTGGGTCTCGACGGGCGCTGCGAGGTCGCACCGCATCCCTGCGTCTTCCTGCACACGGGCGTGATCCCGTGGTCCGGGGTGCGGCCGGATGCCGCCGCCCCGCCGACGGTCGCCGCAGCCCCCCTCCCCGACCCGGTGCCGTCTGCGGGCGCGGCGCGCATGCGCGCACTGCTCGCCACACGCCCGATCGTCGTGGCGGACTTCCCGGCGCGCCCGGTGGATGCGGCATCCATCGTCGACTGTGCACACGAGCTCGTCGGCGGAGTCGACGCGGTGCTGCACGGTGACGCCGGGCAGATGCGCGTGCAGTTCCCGCCGGCCTACCGCGCCCGGCTCGTGCAGGAGGCAGGCCTCGTCTCGTGGGCGGGCGTGAACACCCGGGATCGCAACCGGGTGGCGCTCGAAGGCGAGCTCGCTGCCCTCGCCCACGCGGGCGTCGGCGGTGTGCACTGCGTGACCGGTGACCACACCCTCACCGGCTCCCGGCCGGAAGCTCGACCCGTCTTCGACCTCGACTCGACCGAGCTCGCCTCGCTCGCGCATCGAGCGGGCCACCTCGTGTCGGTCGCCGAGTCGCCGATGGCGCCGCCGATCGCCGAGCGCGCCGGACGTCTGCTCGAGAAGCAGCACGCCGGCGCGGAGATCTGCTTCGTCAACCATTCGGGCGGCGCCGAGCCTGTCGCGGCCTTCATCGGCCGCGCGCGCGACCTGGGAGTGACGACGGGCTTCATCCCGTGCCTCCCCATCATCCTCAGCCATGCGAGCGCGGCCCTCATCCGCTCGTTCACCGAGCTCGCCCTGCCACCGGGCTACATCGAACGCATCCTCGCCGCACCGGATCCTGTCGCCGAGGGCGTGGCAGCGGCGATCGAGCTCGGGAGGGAGTTCCTCGAGATCGACGGCGTCGTCGGCGTGGACCTCTCGGGCGGCGTCGACGACGGCACCGAGATCGAGTACGCCCGGGCGGTGGCCGCGATCGGCCGCGCGCTCGGCGGCGGAACGGAGACGAACTGATGGGCACCCTGGACGGCAAGCGTGTGATCGTGACGGGCGCGGCCCGCGGCATCGGGCGTGCGATCGCGGCGCGCATCGCGGCCGAGGGCGCGAAGGTCGTGCTGCTCGACCGCGACGCCGACGCGATCGCCCAGACCGCGGCAGACCTCGGGGTCGCCTCTCTCGCCGTCGACCTCGTGGATGTCGCCTCCACCCGCACCACGATGCGCGCGGCGATCGATCTGCTCGGCGGTCTCGACGTGCTCGTGAACAATGCGGGCGTGTTCCTCAGCGGCGGACTGCTCGAGACCGACCCGGCCGACTGGGACCGCGTCCAGGTCATCAACACCCGCTCCATGCTCGTCACGACGCAGGAGGCGGTGCCCGCGATGCGCGCGGGAGGCGGCGGCCGCATCATCAACCTTGCGAGCATGGCTGCGAAGTCGGGCGGCGGCTTCGAGGGCGCCTACGCCGCCTCCAAGGCCGCCGTCGTGGCGCTCACCCGCGCGACGGCCCAGGAGTTCGGCTCCGACGGCATCACCGCGAACGCCCTGTGCCCCGGATACGTGCTCACCGAGATGGGCGCCGACACCCGCACCCCCGAGATGGTGGCGGCGTGGTCGTCGCGCTCGCCCCTCGGCCGCTGCGCCGCACCCGACGACGTCGCCGACGTCGCGGCGTTCCTCGCGGGCGATGCCTCGCGCTACATGACGGGCCAGTCGGTGAACGTCACCGGCGGCATGATCATGCACTGAGACGGATGCCCCACGGGCACCGTCGTCCCACCCGTCACCCGTCCTCCGGAGTCCGCCGATGACCACCCTCCCGCCCGCTCCGTCCCTGCGCGTGCACGGCGCACGCGCCATCGTCGTCGACGCGGACACGGTGCGCACCGGCGACCTCGTCATCGAGGGAGCGCGGGTGGCGGAGGCATCCGATCTGCGCACCGTCGACACGCTCGACGCCGATGGCGGGATCATCACGGCCGGGCTCGTCAACGCCCACCATCACCTGCTGCAGAGCGGATTCCGCACGCTGCCGGGCACGCGCGGGGTGCCGATGGCCGCCTGGCTGCCCGCGATGGCTGCGGCGTATTCCACCGCAGGCATGGATGCGGAGCTCTTCGGCGTCTGCGCCGAGGTGGCCGTCGCGGAGGGCTTGCTGAGCGGCGTCACCACCGTCGCCGACCATCACCTGAACTGGCCGCACGGCGCGCCGATCGAGGAGACCGTCGACATCGCGCGAGCCATCGCGACGTCCGCTGCCCGCCTCGGCGGACGCCTCGTCTATGTGCGCGGGTCGGCCCGTGACGACGCCGACTGGGCGGGCGCTTCCGCCGAGGCGATCGCGGCCTCACTGCTCGCCGACGGTCACGACGGGGGCGTGACGGCCGATGGCATGCTGCAGTACGCGGTCGGACCTGCCGGCGTGCACAGCGACGGCGAGGCGACCTTCGCCGCCCTCGGCGCGGTCGCCGCGCGGTGGGGACTGCGGCGCCGCACGCAGGCGAACGAGCAGGTGGATGTCGCGATCGCCCTCGAGCGCTACGGACGCCGCCCGATCGACCTGCTCGAGGAGTGGGGCTGGCTCGCCGACGACGTCACGATCGCCCACCTCGTCGACATCACCGACGACGAGCGCCGCCGGATCGCGGCCGCCGGTGTCACCGCGACCCACGCCCCCGGATGCGACGTGCCGATGGGCTGGGGAGTCGCGCGGGTCGCTGATCTCCTCGACGCGGGCATCGCCACGGGACTCGGCACGAGCGGCGGCGGCTCCAACGACGCCGGACACCTGCTCGCCGACGCCCGTCTGGCCCTGCAGGTGTCGGGCCTTACGGGCAGGCCGCTCGCCGCGGCATCCGTCATCGACATGGCCACGCTCGGGTCGGCCCGCGGGCTGGGCCGGCCCGAGCTCGGACACCTCGCCCCCGGGGCCGCCGCCGACTTCTGCGTGTGGGACGTCAGCGGCGTCGCCGACGCGGGCGTCGCCGACCCGATCGCCGGGCTGCTCTGGGCCTCGCCCGGACGCCGCCCCCGCCACGTGGTGGTCGCGGGCCGCGTCGTCGTCCGCGACTACCGGCTCGTCACCGCCGATGAGCACGACATCACGGCACGGATGTCGCACCTGCTCGCCGAGCGCGCCGCGCGCTGAGCGGAGCGGCGCGGCGGGCGACGGCCGCTCAGATGAGGGTCGTGCGCTCGGGCAGCGTGAAGCGGTCGATCTCGCCGAGCGCGACGAGACCTCGTTCGATCGCCTCGTCGAACAGCGCCTTTCCGGCCGCCGCCGTCGCCGCTGTGGGGTCGCCGATGATGCCCGCCGGGCCGAAGTCGTCGGAGAGCCAGCCGAAAGAGACCGGCTTGCCGTTGAACCCGAGCATCTCGTAGTCGTCGAACCACTCCGGCACGTTGCGGGCGAACAGCTCGGGGTGCACGAGGTCGGGACGCAGGTGCATGACGATGGATGTCTCCGCCCACCCGCCGTGGATGCCGAGGCCGTGCTCGTCGGGGAGCGTCGGATCGTCGGAGGTTCGACCGGCGGTGCCGAGGGCGGGCATCGAGAACGTCTGGAGGCCGAACCGTCGGCGCAGCTCGCGGTTCGCCACCTGCAGGAGGGCGACGTTGCCCCCGTGGCCGTTGACGAAGACGACCTTGCGCGCGGGCGTCGTCGTGATCGAGCGACCGATTTCGACGAGCACGTCCATGAGTGTCTCTCCGCTCAGCCACAGCGTGCCCGGCGCCCAGCAGTGCTCGTCGGACTTCGCGATCTGCAGGGTCGGCAGCTGCCAGGCATCGATGCCGGCCTCACGTGCACGGGGCACGAGGGCTTCGACGGCGGCCTCCGCCATCAGCGCATCGGTCACCAGTGGGAGGTGGGGCCCGTGGTGCTCGATCGCGCCGATCGGCACCAGCAGCACCGAGGCCGGAGTGAGCACGGTCGCCGTCTGGGGGCCGGTGAGTTCATGGAAGCGCGTGGTCACGGGGCATCCTTCTGTGTGCGGGTCGCGCGTGTCGGCGGCGGGGGGACCGGGTGGGGCACGCCGATGCCCCCGGCGCGGGGCCGGGGGCATCGGGTGGTGTTACTTGAGTCCGATCGAGGTGTCGATGAACTCGTTGGTGTACAGATCGGTCGCCTTCAGGCCGGGCGCGATGTTCGTGCCCAGATCGGTGTAGATCTTGGAGGCCTTGGTGAAGAAGTCCGCCATGCGGGCGTCGTTGAAGTCACCGATGGTGGAGTTGTCTCCGTTGGAGACGATCTTGTCGGCGAGCATCGTCTTGACCGCGTAGTCCGCGACACCGGGGCTGTAGCTCCAGCTCGCGTTGTAGCCGGCGATCGCCTTCTGGATGAGGGCGTTGGCCTTCGACGGGTCGGCGAAGTAGTCGACCTCGGCCTGCTGCAGCACCGGCGTGAACGCCTTGAGGCACGGGGTCAGCTTGTCGAAGTCACCGGTCTTGGCGACCATCTCCGACTGGTAGGGGTCCCAACCGGTCGACGAGATGAGCGAGTACTTGACCGGCTTGTCCCAGGCCGAGACCTCGTTCTGGTAGATGTACGGCTCAGCGGAGGCGAAGCCCTGCTGGACGCTCTTGCCCTCGGCGGCCACGAACTGGTCGGGCGCACCCGAGTAGCTCGAGTCGGTGTTGGCCTTGTCGACGTAGCCCTGCGAGATCAGGTAGTCCATGTAGGCCGATCCGCTGAAGTACAGCCACGAGCCGCCGGTCGACTTGAGCGCCGCGCCGATGTCCTTGACACCGGTCACGTTCGGGTAGGTCGCCGGGTCCCACATGACCATGATCGGGCTCTGGTCGAGGGGCGCGAAGAAGGCCTTCGTGGGCACCTTGCCCGAGTTGGCGATCTGGTCGTCGGTGGTGACGTAGCCGAAGGTGATCGAGTCGTCGGTGTACATCTGGGTGGCGACGTTGTTGAAGTTGATCGCCGCGCCACCGGCGCGGATCTCGAGCTTCACACCGGTCGACTTGCCGCCGGCGTAGAGCGTTCCGACGACGGCCTTCTTGTCGGCCTCGACGGTCGCGTCGTCGCCGAGCATCTGGTACAGGTGACCGTGCTCCGACTCGGGCCACCAGTCGGTCTGGACGACGATGGTCGACGGGCAGCCGGCCGCGGCGAGGTCGACCGTGCCGGCCTCCGCGGAGGCCGCGGCGCTGGAACCGGTGGTGGTGCTCGACGAACACGCCGCGAGAACCGCGGCCATGGCCACGGCGCTCAGGATCGCGCCCGCACGAACAACGGTGCGTGTGTGCATGTGATCTCTCTTTCGGGTGAGACGGATGGTGCGATGCGGGAGTGGTGCAGGTTGAGGGGGCTCAGGTGGTCGGCTCGTACCAACGGCCGACGACGAGCTTGGAGAGGGCGCCGAAGATGATGAACATGGCGACGCCGAGGAGCGCGGAGACGATCAGCGCATCGAACAGCTGGGGCATGTTCAACAGGCGCACGTAACGCTGCATGAGGGCGCCGAGGCCCGGTTCGCCGCGCTGGAAGAACATGTCGCCGACGATGGCGCCGACGACCGACAGGCCGGCGGAGGTGCGAAGGCCCACGAAGATCGACGGCAGCGCGCCGGGGAACATGAGCTTGGAGAGCACGGTCCACTTGGAGGCCTTCTGCAGCTTGAACAGCTCGTGGTAGGACTTGTCGAGCGACTGCAGACCGAAGAGGGTGTTCGACACCATCGGGAAGAGCGCGATCATCACGCACACCACGACACGGGCGCCGAACTCCTGGCCGAACCAGATGCCGATCAGCGAGACGAGCGCGAGGATCGGGATCGTCTGCAGCACCACGGCGTAGGGGTAGGTCGAGTTGTAGACCCACTTCCACAGGGCCATGCAGGTAGCCCATGCGATGCCGAGCGCCGAGGCGATGAGCAGTCCCACGATCGCCACGCCGGTGGTGCGGGCGAGCCCGGTGATGATGTCCGCCGACACCGACGGGTCGAAGGCCATCACGAACACCTCCCCCGGCGTCGGCAGGAGGAATCGCCGCTGGGGCGTCTGCATGGCGTTGAGGAGGTACCACCCGGCGATCACGAGCACGAACACGCCGAGCGGCGGGAGCAGGGTCAGGATCGTGCGCCTGACCTTCTGACCGAACGTGCGCTTCGCCTTGCGGCTGGGGCCGACGGTGGCGGGTTCGACGGCGGAATCGAGGTGCGCGGCGGCGACCGCGGGCTCGACTGCTGCCTCGGGGGTCACGGCGGAGGTCTCGGTGGACGGCGTGGACATCAGCGGTGCCCTTCTCGGAGCGCGTGCGACACCTCGCCGACGAGCTCGGCGAAGTCGGGGGTGTATCGGATGTCGGGGTTGCGGTCGGCCATGGCGAACGGCACATCGAAGCTCTTCACGATGGTGCCGGGCCGGCCCGACATGACGATCACCTTCGTGGAGAGGTACACGGCCTCGGACACCGAGTGGGTGATGAACATCCCCGCGAAGCCCTTGGCGATGAACAGCTGGATGAGCTCGTCGTTCAGGCGCTCGCGGGTGATCTCGTCGAGTGCACCGAACGGCTCGTCGAAGAGGAAGAGCTCGGGATCGAGGGTGAGCGAGCGTGCGAGCGAAGCGCGCATCCGCATGCCGCCGGAGAGCTGCTTGGGCAGGTGCTTCTCGAACCCCTTGAGGCCGACGAGGTCGATCGCGGCATCAGCCTTGGGGCGGCGGACGCGGATGGGCTGGTTGTTCAGCTCGGCGAGCAGCTCCACGTTCTGCTGCACGTTGCGCCACGCGAGGAGGGTGGCGTCCTGGAAGACGTAGCCGATGCGGTCGGTGCTGACGTCGACGGTGCCGCGGCTGGCGGTCTCGAGTCCGGAGGCGATTCGCAGCAGCGTCGATTTGCCGCAGCCGGAGGGTCCGACGACGGTGAGGAACTCGCCGGTGCGCACGGAGAGGTCGACACCGTGGAGGGCGACGGTGCCGTTGGGGAACTTCATCTCGACGTCGGTGAACGACACGAGATCCCGGGTCTGCGGGAGGGGGGTGGAGCCGGTGGGAGGTGCGACCGTGGTCACGACGGACTCGCTTTCGCTCGAGGGGTGGCGACGCCGCGTCTTCGGGGCGAATGTTGATGCGCTCAACAACGCTCAAGTTAGGGATCGGGTGTTTCGCTCATGTGTCGCCGCTGTAACCCTGATCGAAAACCCGGATGCCGCCGCCTCCCCGCCCGCTCGACGGCCTCGCGCGCGTGCCTAGACTGACGACGCCGGCGATTGTCCCGAGGGAGTCTCCCGAGTTCGACCGGCCAGAACAGGCCGGGTCGTCATGACCGCAATCGACCTCGATCGCTATCGCCGTGCGCTCATCGCCCCCGGCGCTCCGTGGTTCTCCCTCGCGGGGCTGCTCGCCCGCTTTCCCCGGGGAGCGCTCTCGCTCGGCGCGATCCTGCTCGTGTCGGGCGCGAGCGGAAGCTACGCGCTCGGCGGTGCGATCGCCGCGACGTTCGTCGTCGGGCTGTCGCTCGCGGGACCCGTGTGGGCGCGCGCGATGGATCGCGTGGGACAGCGCCTGCCCCTGCTGGCGTCCGCGGCGGCTCTGATCGTGTCCACCGCCCTCCTCACCGGCGCGGTGCTGTGGCGGTGGCCGGTGTGGACGTGGTTCGGGCTCGCGGCGATCGCCGGGGTGTGCTGCCTCGATGTCGGTCCCGCGGTGCGTGCGCGGTGGACCGCGCTCCTGGCCGGAGACGATCGACAGAGCGGATTCGCCATCGAGACGATCGTCGACGAGATCCTCTACGTGCTCGCGCCGCCGCTCGTGACGGTGATCGCGGTCGCCGCGGCTCCCGCGTCGGGCCTGGCGGTGATCGTCGTCATCGGTGCCGTCGGACTCGCCTGGCTCGGCGTTCTCACCCGCTCACAGCCCATCCCGCGCGGCCGGGAGCGCCGCGCGCGTCTCGTGCCGCCCCTCGGCATCCTGCCGCTCGTCGTCGCCTGGATCGGCGTCGGCGCGATGTTCGGCGCGTTCGACATCACTGCCGTCGCATGGGCCGCCGAGCTCGGCGGCGCATGGCTCACGGGCGTACTGATGGCGGCGTTCGCCCTCGGCAACACCGTCGGTGCGATCGTCTACGGCGCGTTGACGCTGCGCCCGTCGGCACGGGCCCGGTGGCTCGCGCTCACCGCGCTGGTGGCGGCCGCGGCCGTCATGCTGCCGCTGGCCGCCCGGGGGCTCGTGCTGATCGGGGTCGTGCTGCTGTTCGGGCTGCTTGTCGGTCCGCTCCTGGTCGCCGGCTTCGCCCTGCTGGAGTCGCGTGTCGATCGCGACCGCGTCACGGAGCTGCTCGCCTATCCCTCGATCGGCTCGGGCATCGGCATCCCGCTCGGGTCGATGATCGCGGGGGCATGGATAGACGCGCAGGGCGCGGCATCCGGATTCCTCATCGTCACCGCGGCCGCGGCCGCCGCACTCGTGCTCTCCGCCGCAGGCGAGGGTGTCGTCGCGGTGGTCGCGCGGGTGCGGCGGCCGGTGGTGTCGCAGGTCAGCTGAACGAGAGCACCTCGTCGCCCCAGGCGCTGCGCAGGGCCGCGTCGAGGTCGGGAACGACCGAGTCGGTGTGCTCGATCACGAGGGTGTCGCGCGCGGCGGCGTCGTAGCGCGGCCAGTCGACCGCGCCGTCGGCCGTGGGCTCCTGGCCGTAGGCGAACCGGGTCCACCGCTCCTGCATGCGCTGGGAGATCTCGATCGCGGCGCGCTTGCCGCCGAGCTTGAACGTCGGGTCCTTCGGGCCGCTCGTGAGGTTGCCCCACAGGTAGGGCAGCTCGGTCGCGTGTGTCGCGCCGAGACCGATCAGGCGCAGGAAGGGCGCACTGTGGTCGAAGCGGTAGAGGTAGGTCGGTGCCACGCGGCTGTGACCTTCGGCCACCCACAGCGTCGGCATGCGGAAGCCGATGTCGCGGGCGATGCCGAGACCGATCGCGCCCTGGCGGGCGTGCTCGTAGGCTCCGCGCACCTGCTCGATCGGCGGCATGTCGATGGACGGGTCATCGGCGGCCATGTCCGTGAACATCTGCTGGATGCGGTCGTCCGTGATCGGGATCAGCGGCGACTTCATGAACTTGAACAGCGACGCCTCGTCCTTGTTCGTCCCGATGATGAGCGGAACCGGGATGCCGCGGCCCTCGCTGAGCGCGTCGACGGGAGCCTCGGGCAGCAGGTCGCCGTCGACGATCGGGGCGAAGGCGAGTGTGCCCGGGTCGGTCGAGGGGACGGCGGCGTAGACGGCCTGGCCGACCCGCACGACTTCCTCGACGGGCAGCTCGCGCAGTGCCGTCACTGCGGCACCGTCGAGGCCCGCCTCGGTGACGAAGCGCTCCGCGACGGCACGGGCGCGTCCCGGACCGTACATGCTCGATGCCGGCGACGACTGGGCGATCGCGCGGTGGAAGAGACCCTCGGCGGACGGCACGGCAAGGAGCGTGGTGACGAGGCCGCCCCCCGCGGACTCGCCGAACACGGTCACGCGGGACGCGTCACCGCCGAAGGCGGAGATGTTCGTCTGCACCCAGCGGAGGGCCGTCAGCACGTCCTTGAGGGCGAGATTGCGGTCGAAGCCGCCCTCGGGCAGCAGTTCGCTGAGGTCGAGGAAGCCGAGCGCGCCGATACGGTAGTTCACCGTCACGATCACGACCTGGCCGCTCGTCACGATCGACGTCGCGTCGAACAGCGGCTGGCTCGACGAACCGAACGTGTACGCACCGCCGTGCAGCCAGACCATCACCGGCAGCGGGCCGGCAGCGTCGGCGGGCGCCCACACGTTGAGCGAGAGGCAGTCCTCGTTCTGCACGATGTCGGTGCCGAGGGGGATCGACGGGTTCACCGGCTGCGGGCAGACCGGGCCGTAGGCGAGCGCGTCCACGACGCCCTCGACCGGGGCGGCCGGCACCGGGTCGCGCCAGCGCAGCGGGCCGATCGGCGCCTCCGCGTAGCGGATGCCCCGCCACGACGTGACGTTCGCGGCGGTGGCGCCGCGGAAGGTTCCGGCGGGGGCGGTGATGGTGGTGGCGTCCAACATGACGGGGTCTCCTTGAGCGTTGGTCTGGGGTGCGATAGCCCGAAGCTATCCGCCCTCTCCGAGCGCTCAGGCGGGATGTACGGCTGACACGACAGGATGCCGCGATCCGCCCGGATCGACCACGAGAAGCGCCCGCAGCACCACGCTGTCTGCCACCTGCACGAGCTCGGCGCCGAGGGAGCGCACGTGGGATGCCGGGCGCAGCGCGGCCCCCCGCGGCAGGATGCCCTCGCAGCGCACGGCGAGACGCAGCATCCGCCCGGCACCCGTGGATGTGAGGTCGACGCTCACCCCCACCCGGCGTGCGTCGGCGTGCTTGACCGCGTTGAGAAGCCCTTCGGCGACGATGTCGTAGGCGTCCCGCGCGAGCGTGCCATCGCCGTCGAGCGCGGCGCGGGCGTCGTCGTCGATGCGCACGTCGACGGCGATCACGTGCGCCCAGGTGGCGATGACCTGGTCGACGGCCTCCGCCCCGACGGGCGGCGCCGGGCGCGCGAACACGTCGGCGGCCTGCGCGAGCAGCTCGTCGATGTCGGCCGCGATGCCTGCGCTCGGCGTCTGCAGCTGCAGCACGCAGCGGGCCTGCACGTCGCGATGGAGGATCTGGGCGGCATCCGTCAACGCCGCCCGAGCGGGGGCGGTGCCGCGGCGCAGCGCCCGCTGCTGGGAGGCCACGGCGTGGGAGAGGCGGCGCTGCTCGACCTGCAGCGCGTGCACGACGGCGGCGAGCATCGCGAACGCGAACGCGATCAACGGGAACGCGAGGGCGGGGATCAGCACCCGTATGCCGGTCAGTCCACCGAGCACCGAGGCGAGCGACAGCGCGAAGCCGGTGAGGACGGAGACTCCGAGGAAGACTCCGGCGCGCGCTCTGCCGCCACTGAGCACCGACAGGCGGCGGGGCAGGTAGTCGGTGGCGAGCGATCCGATCACGAGGAACACGGCGCCGACCACGAGTACCGCGGGGGTCGCCGCCCGGACCGCATAGGGAAGCATGAAGACCAGGTAGACGAGGCCGACGAGGCCGACCGGCGGCAGGCGCAGGCCGAACAGTCGCGCGCGACGCACGTCGAGCTCACCGGGCATCCGGGGCGGCTCGGCCGCCGCGAGATCGGCCAGTTCATGACTTTCCGCGCGGGCTGCGTCGGCTGCGAAGGCGCGCACCTGCTCGACAGTGGGCGGGTCGTTCCATTGGGCGAGGCGCGTGCGGGCGTCGTCGACGACGCGCACGACGAGCGCCCGGGCCGCACGATCGTAGGCCTCCGTGCTCTGCTGCGCTGCTGCGAGCTCGGCCCGCACCGAGCGAAGCAGCGCGTTGACGCGCCGGCGGGAACGGATCGCGTCGACGACGAGCGCCGTGACGGACAGCGTCACGAGCCACACGATGAGGTTCGTGGCGACGCGGAACGCGAGAACCTCGACCGAGTCGCCCGGGAATCCCGCGGCACGCAGCGCCGCGTCCTGCACGAGCGGTCGCGCGGCGGCAGCGACGGCCACGCCGGCGAGCACGGCGGTAGCACGACCCCGTGGCGTCGGGATGTTCCGTTCGAGGACGGCGACGAGCCCGAGCAGGAGGCCGAAGACCAGCGCGCCGATGAGCGACACGACGAACCCGTCGAACGCCTCATCCGGCGACAGGTCGCCGGCGGGGCTCACGACGGTGAGCGAGAGCGCGACGGCGACCGCGAGCGTCCAGATCGAGACGTAGGCGCCGCCGCCGACCACGTGGACGACGGCCGACGCCAGTCGTCTCATCGCACGGGTCCGAAGGCGGAGATGTAGGCGGCAGCCGCGGCGACGCGGGGATTGACAGCAGGATCGCCGGTGAGGCGCATCCGCTCGAAGATGCGGCTGATCGACCGTTCGACGGCGCGGACCGTTGCTCCGGATGCCTCGGCGATCTGCTCGTTCGACCAGCCGCGCGCGATCATCGCGAGCACGTCGATCTGGTGCCGCGTGAGGGTACCGAGCTTGTCGGCGACGGGCGCTGCGACGGTCGGCGCCGGTGACGGGTGGGTCGACAGCGCCGTCTCGAGCGCCTCGAAGAGCACCGCGGGCGAGGTGAGCGCGTCTTTGCTGACGAACACGGCACCCGCCACTCCGAGCGGCTCGGCGCCCGCGGCGGCGCGCGGGTAGCTCGAGAGGAAGACGATGCCGAGGTGCGGAGCGAGTCGGTGGAGCGTCTGGGCGAGGTCGATGCCGTTGGGACGACTGCCCAGGTCGATGTCGGTCACGAGGGCGTCGGGATCGACCTCGGCGAACAGTCGCATGGCCTCATCGGCGGATGCCGCGCCGGTCGCATCCCAGCCGTTGCGGGTGAGCAGCTCGCACGCGAGCGTGCGCAGCGCCGCCTGGTCCTCCACGACCAGCACGCGACGCACCCACCCCGCTCCCACGGTGTCCACGCTAGTCGAGGAAATCATGCCGAACGGCACGATGACGGCCCGCGCGCGGCCGTAGGCTGGCGGCGAGATGCACAGCACTGCCGACGACGCCCCCTCCTCCGAGCCGGTGGTCGATCTCGTCGACCCGGCGGCACCGCTTCTGATCGTCGGCGGGCGACTGCTCGACGCGCACGGCACGATCGTGCCGAACCCAGGGGTCCGGGTCATCGACGGGCGGATCGCCGCGTTCGGTGCGACGGTGGATGCGCCACCCGCCGGGCGCGTGGTGCGTCTCGTCGACGAGGTGCTCGCACCGGGGCTCGTCGACGCCCACTGCCACATCGCGTGGGCGGCGTTCCACGACAGCGAGCGGGCGGACATCGACTCGGTCCGCACTGAAGCTCTGGTGTCCGACGCCCTGACCCGCACGCTCCGCTCCGGCGTCACCCTGCTGCGCGATGCGGGCGGTGCCGACGAGACGCTGCGGCGTCGCGCGGCATCCGACCCGGCATCGGCTCCGAGGCTGTCGCTCAGCCACCGCATCATCACGGCGACCGACGCGCCGACCGCTGACGCGATGCGGCGGGTCGTCGCCGCGCTGGCCGACGACGGCGCCGACTGGGTCAAGCTCGCCGCGACGGGCGGCCTGGGCGACGCCGATGCCCTCGAGCTCGTCCCCCGGTTCTCGCGCGAGACGGTACGCGCGGCGACCGAGGAGGCCGCCGCGCACGGGCTGCGCGTCATGGTGCACGCCTGGGGCGGCGCGGCCATCGACGACGCCCTCGACGCGGGGGTCGCCTCGATCGAGCACGCGATCTTCCTCACGCCGGCTCAGGCCCATACCGCCGCCGCGTCGGGCGTCACGATCGTGCCGACCCTGCGCATCTACCAGCTGCTGACGGATGCCGCCTCCCCCGTCGACCTGCCGGCGCCGTTGCGCGCGCGGGCCGAGGCGGTCGTCGAGGCGCATCCCCGGGCCGTGGGCGACGCCCTCGACGCGCGGGCGACGGTCGCCGTCGGCACGGACTTCGGCACGCCGCAGCAGCACGGCCGCATCGCGGAGGAGCTCGCCGCACTGCGCGCGGTGGGCCTGTCGGCCGCCGAGGTGCTGGTCGCCGCCACGCGGGCGGGCGCGACTCTCGTCGAAGGCGACCCCTCCGCGGGAGTGCTCAGTGTCGGCGGCGTCTTCGATGCGGTCGCGCTGCGCGGACTGGATGCCCCCGGCGCGCCCACCGTCACACGCGTCTTCCGTTCCGGCATCGGGACCTGACCCGGGCGATCCGGCTGCGGCCTCCGGCGTCGACCCGAGTCACTCACGCGCACCTCGCTGACCTGTGCGCCACGTCGCCTCAGCGGTGCGCGCCGCCGTCGAGCCGCGGGACCGCGTCGATGAGCGCTCGGGTGTAGGCGGACGTCGGGCGCCGCAGCACGTCGGCCACGGCGCCCTGCTCCTGCACGCGGCCCTGCTCGAGCACGATGACCTCGTCTGCCAGCCGCTCGACGACGCGCAGGTCGTGCGTGATGAGCACGATCGCGAGTCCCTGGCGTCGGGCGAGCTCGTCCAGCAGCTCGAGGATCTCGGCCTGCACCGAGACATCCAGCGCCGACGTCGGCTCGTCGGCGACGAGCACCTCGGGATCCACCGCGAGCGCGCGGGCGATAGCGGCGCGCTGACGCTGTCCGCCTGAGAGGTGGCCGGGGCGGCGGCGGGCGAGCTCGGGGGTCAGCGCGACCGACTCGAGCAGATCATTGAGCGCCGTCTCCCGCTCCGCGGCGGATCGCCGGGGGCGGGTGCGCCGCAGCAGCTCCCGCAGCACGCTGTCGATCGTGCGCAGCGGGTTGAGTGCCAGTGAGGGATCCGTGAACTCCATCTGCCCC